>NZ_PVUE01000012.1 GCF_003003235.1 Antricoccus suffuscus | reverse complement strand
ACGTTGTTCTTCTGCGGTATAGAAACCTTCTAAGGGCAAGACAATCAACTCCATGGGAATGGGTGACTGACTCACAACCAGACTGACACGTAGGGTTTGACAGCAGGATTTCGCCGTCGGGCGCTGCGGAAGGGCACATGTGTGCGGGGATTCAGCGGTGACGGAGCGCGACCGTCCAGGCACAGCGCTGGACGCGATCCTGCCGGTCACCAGAATGTCCTGAAGCCAACGCGCACATCCGCAAATTGTGTACAACATCGTATAAAGCCCACTCAACGTTCGGGGTAATCGAGTACCGCTGACCCTCGAATGGTTGTAAATTGTGTACAACTTGCGTACTCTTCGGAAATCTTGACACTTTCCACACCGTCAAGTCGGTGCCATCTGCCCAGCTCTCGCAGGAGTTTTCCATCGACCAGACGGTCGAGGCTGCCTCGCTGCCGTACGTCGGCACGCCCGACCCACACGGGGCCATGACCTACTTCATGCCCGGGCACCCGTACAACATCGGGCAGGCCGCATCGCAGGAGACGATCGATCTGGCGCTGAAAGCCGCGAGTCCGGTCGATCCCGGCGAGCGCAAGGCGCTCTACGCGCAGGTCGCGCAGAGCATGCTCGACCACCAGACCCAGGTCATGCCAATCTGTCTGCTGCACCTGGCATCCGCGTACGGCGCGAACGTCTCGAACGTCGAGCAACCGTCGTACGACGCTCCGACTCAGCGCGGCGTCGCGATCAAGGACTAGCCGATAATCGGCGCGTCCGCGGACGAGGTCGCCGTACGGTTAATGCCGCCCGGCGCGAACAGCGCCTCGAACGGCACGTGTACGACGCGGGCGCAGGTCACGATGACTCTCGTGCCGTCGACATCTACCTGGATGTCGACGGCATCGGTCCCCCATGCGTCGACGGCGTACTGGGCAATCGCGTTTCCGGCTAGCGTCTCGTCGAATGCGATATCCGCGGTGGACTCGCCTGTCGTCCGAACAAATCCGCTGGCGCCCGCGATCGCCGCGCCATCGCATGCCGACTGCAGGTCACGCTGCGCGAGGAACGCCGCCGACGCAGTGATACCACCGGTCAATAGCAGCCCGGCGACCATGAAGAACCCGAGCATCAGCGGAATGGTCGAGCCCCGGTCACCGGTCGGGGTTGCGAAGGGCGTCATCGGAAGCTGTCCATCGCGACGATGAATTTGCCCGTCGAAGTATTGGTATCAATGAACTCCGGCACCAGTGGCACTCGGATCGTCACTCGCACACACACCACGAACACCTCGCTTCGCCCAAGTGTCGGCTGGTAGCGCTGCGTCGTGTCGCGACACGACGCCCCGCGAGGCGCCGTCCAGACCGTGAAGTCGGTCGGGTCGATACCCTGGTCGTTGAGCGCCATCGAGGCGGCGTACGTCGCCCGCGTCAGTCCCGTCATTTGATCTGGCGCCGTTGCGATCGCGCGCCCCGCTTGCCGGGCGGCCTCGCTCGAGGCGAAGACCGCGCGCTGGATCGCCGAGAACGCCGCCACGCCGTACGTCAGCGGAACAAAGATGATGACAACCAACAGCACGAACTCGACGATTGCCGCGCCGCTGTCCTTCCCGCGATGAAGATCTGACATTCGGCGCCGTACGGAGCGTGCCGGTCGGCGTCGCATGCCCGTCATTGCGCGCCTTCCTTGACCGCGCGCCCTGTCACGTCAATCGGCAGCACATTGCCAACCGCCGTGACGACAGTGGGAATGCTCCCGACGCAGCGCACCACCACCACGATCAATCCCCCGTCACCAACTTCTTCGTCGACGGTGCACGTCAAGCCACTAGCTGCCTGTTCGGAGAGGGCCTCAGAAATCAGCTTCGTCGCGCGCTGTCCGCCCGCGAGTGACGTCACGTTGGCGTTGGCGGCGTACCGTGCGGCCGCCTGCACACTTGCGGCCATGACGTTGCGTTCGTGGATATAGATACCGACCTGAAGCACGACGAGAAAGATCGCGACAAGCAGTACCGCGACGAGGCTGAACTCCGCGACGTTGCCAGAGTCCCCGCGCGGTCGGCACACGCGTCTGGTCGCCGAGCTCGAGCGGGAATCCTTATGTGCCAGTAACACTGTCGAGTGCGTTTTGGACCGCGTTAACGATCGCCTCCCGGAACGGGATCAAGATCGCGATGACCAGCGCGGCCGTCATGACAACGATCATCACCCAGGCGGGCACGTCACCACGCTCTGTTTCGGCGCCGTACCGCTGCCTTGTCCATGCGAACACCGCCGAGACGGCCGCAAGGAGTGCCGCATACATTCTCATCATCACATCACCATCCACATTCCATTGCGTCACATCTCATTGCGACAGCTCGACAATCGCGAAAAGGCCTGGAAACAAAGCAAAAATGACCGTCGTTGGAAGTAGCAGAAATACGACCGGCACCATCATCGCGAGCTCCTTGCGTCCGCCCGACTCGAGCAGTCGCCGTTTGCCGTTCTCGCGTACGTCGACTGCCTGCGCCCGCAGCACATCGGCCAGAGGCGTGCCTCGTTCGAGCGCGATGACGATCCCATCGATAAAGCGGGTCAGCGGTTCGAGACTGCTGAACTTCGCGAACTCCTCAAGTGCCTCGGTCAAAGGCATCCCGGTGCGGACCTTTGCGAGCGCGCCTTGCAGGGACTGACCCAGCTCACCACCGACTAGCCTCGACACTCGATCTATCGCGCCCGCCGGACCTTCCCCGGCCGTCACCGACAACGCCAGAAGGTCTGCGACGACAGGGAATTCGGCCAATATCCGCTCTTCGCGACTCCGTACCTGCCGGCTGAGCCACCAATCTCGACCGAACAGTCCGCCAATCGCACCGCCAATGGCGAACAGCACCACCGATACGAGTTCGAACTTCGGGCTCACAAATGTCATCGCTACGCCGGCGACCGCTCCGGCCACGAGCCCAAGGCTCGCCCAGACAGTTTGCTCGAGCCTGAAATCCTCGATTGTCTGCGCGCTGTCCAACGCGCGAAGTCGCCGTCTGACCGAGCCCGAACCGCCGACCCACCGGTCGATCACCTTCGACAAAGAACGTGCGCGTGGTAGGAGAATTCTCCGCGCGGCGCCGGGCAGACTCGCTGGAGTGCCGGCCAACAACGCCGATGGCTTAGGCGCCTCACGCAGGTACGGCGCGATGCGGTCCTCAAGTTTGACCGGTCGCGCCGGTGGGGAACTGAATACGATGATCAGAAGGCCAATCGCAAACAGCGCGCCAATAATCGCGCCGATCAATAGCGGACTCATCGCAGAACTCGCTGCTCTGAGGGCAGTCTTCCGATCCGGACCATCAACCGGTACGCGAGGACGCAGACGACCGCGCCGCCGATGAGTACAGCAAGACCGAGCGGCGTGTCGTACGCCTGGAGTGTGGTCGACTGGGTACCAAGCAACAACAGCACTAACCACGGCGCGGCAACTGCCAGCCGCGCACCGTTGACAGTCGTCTGCTTTCGGCTATCGAGTTCCGCGCGCACGCGCGCATCTTCACGCAGAAACTGACTGAGCGTGCGCAGCACAGTGCCCAACTCCGTGCCGCCGACCTCACGAGTCACCCGCAACGTCTCGCAGATGCGATCGCCAACCGGGTCGGCCAGCCGCGCCTTGAGCATGTCGAGGCAGTCAACGAACCGTCCGCTGGCCCGGTAGTCGGCACCGAACTGAGCGAACGCCGCGCGCAATGGTTCGGGTCCACGCGTCGACAGCGCCGACAACGCCTCGGGGATGGACAACCCGGCGCGGACGGCAGACGCCAGATGGTCCGCGGCTTCGGGCCACACCTCGCGTAGATCCGCGCGCCGCTTCTCATGCAGACGTCTTACCAGCATGTCCGGAACGAAAAACCCGAATACAGCGAAGATCGCACTTATCGCGACGGCGGCCGTCAGCAACAGGATCACGATCCCTGCGAACAGCGCGCACACCCCTTGAATCAACCACAGCTGAGCACTGCTCACACCTGCCAGACCCGCGTCCGTAAGCAGCTGGTTGCGTCGAACGGTCAGGCCGCTCTGGCGGCGGACGGCCCGAGCCGGTCGCCGAGTGGCGCTGTACATGACAAGCAGGAGGCCCACGCCACCGAGCAAGCCCAGAAACTCACCCATGTGCCTTACGCCCCGATTCGCTGCTGCTGAGCAAAAGCCCGTCGGTCGAGCGCGGATAACTGTCAGAAAGCAGCGCCTGTACGTCGATCCCGGCGCGTTCGAATCGGTCTAGATGTGGCGGGTACCCGTCGGCGCGTACCAGCTGACCATCGCGGGTATGGAAGATGTCCGTCATCTCAACCATCGACGCCTCGGTGCGACCGCTGAGCGCGACGATCTCGCGCACTCGTCGCTGGCCGGAGGCCTCATTGCGCAGATGCACGACCACGTCGATAGCGGTCGCGACGGTCGGCACGACAAACGCCGACGAAATGTTCTCCCCTGCTAGCAAAGGAAGCGTACAGAGCTTTTGCACGGCTTCGCGCGCCGAGTTGGCATGCACCGATCCGGCGCCTGGAACGCCGCTATTTAAAGCGATGAGCATGTCGAGCGCTTCATCCTGACGCACCTCGCCCACGATGATGCGTGATGGCCGCATCCGGAGCGCCTCCTTTACGAGCCGGCGTAAGGAGATCTCACCGGTGCCCTCGAGGCTTGCCTGACGGGTTTGCATCGAGATGACGTCCGGCAGCGGGATGCGCAGTTCGAACACTTCCTCGACGGTGATTACCCGCTCGCGGGCTGGAATCGACGCACAAAGACAGTTCAAGAGTGTCGTTTTTCCGGCTTGAGTTCCGCCGGCGACTATCACGTTGAGTCCCGCGACCATGGCCGCCTCGAGAAACGCTGCCGCCTGCCGGGTCATCGTGCCAAGAGCAACGAGTTCCCTCAGGTGATGCGCCCTGACCACGAACTTGCGTATGTTGACTGCCATATGGCGCCGCGTCACGTCTGGGATGACGACATGCAACCGGCTGCCGTCCGGCATCAGCGCATCTACGAACGGCGCGGAAAGATCGAGCCTGCGTCCGGAGGTGCGCAGCATCCGTTCGACCAGTTGCTCAAGCTGCGGCTGTGTGAGCACGACGGTGGTCAGCTCACTGACGCCCCGACGCGCAGCGAACACTCGGTTGGGCTGGTTGATCCAAACCTCTTCTACTTCGGGGTCATCCAGCAGCACCTGCAATGGACCGAATCCGGCGACTCCGTCGTGCACCCGCTTGGCGAGCGACAGTGGATCTGCAAGCGGCGGCAACGGCGAGCTCAAGGCGCGGTCGGCATAGTCGCTCAGGACCTCATCGATGAGCTCGCGCACGCGCACCGGCTCGGTCAGCGGGTCGACGCCCCGCCGCCGGATGAGCTCACGTACCTCTGAGTCGACCAGCTCGTCGACTGTCTGAAATGCCATGCGACCGCCTCGCCAGATGAGTTGGCAGCACGATAGGCGTAAACCAAGATTTCCAAAAGTCGCTATCCACACCCTCGCCGCTTAACACAAACCAAACTATGCGACTTCGAGCGAAAAATCGAGAGTTTCCACAGGTAACCGCAAATTCCGCGCCGCTCAAGCAGCGACAGAGACCCGGCCGCAGCCACGTCACGCACTAGCTAATACTCGGCGATACAGTTGCAGTATCAACTATCTGACCCGGGGGTTGCCCATGCCTGTATACGAAAGCCTGACCGAGGTCGTCGGTCGTACTCCCCTACTCGCGCTCAATCGGCTCGCACCAGAGAACCCGGCGCGACTGCTGGCCAAGCTCGAGTTCTACAACCCGCTGTCGAGTATCAAAGACCGAACCGGTCTGTCGATCGTGCGCGCGGCCGAGGCCGACGGGCGGCTTAAGCCGGGCGGCACGATCGTCGAGGCGACCTCTGGCAACACCGGCATCGCACTCGCCTGGATCGGCGCCGCCCTCGGCTATCGCGTCGTGCTGGTCCTGCCGGACGATATGTCGAACGAGCGGCTTCTCCTGCTGCGCGCGCTAGGCGCCGAGGTCGAATTCACGCCGGGCGCCGACGGTATGGCCGGCGCCAACCAACGAGCGGGCGAGATCATCGAAGCCGATCCGACCGCGTTCCTCTCGGGCCAGGGCGGCAACCCCGCCAATCCGGCGATCCACGAGGCAACGACCGGGCCGGAAATCTGGGCCGACACCGACGGCAAGGTCGACGTCATCGTCGCCGCTACCGGCACCGGCGGCAGCCTATCGGGAACGGGCCGTTTCCTGCGCACCAAGAACCCTGACGTAAAGGTCATCGGCGTCGAACCCGACGAGGCGCCCGTGCTCAACGGTGGCGAATGGCAGCCGCACAAAATCCAGGGCATCACCGGCGGCAACGGCGTACCGCCGACCACGGACATGGAACTGATCGACGAAGTTGTCCGGATCCCCGAGGACACGGCAATCGAGGTCGCGCGTGAGGCGATGCGAGTCGAGGGCTTGATGGTAGGTATCTCGTCCGGGGCCGTATTGGAAGCCATGCGTCGACTCGGTCAGCGTCCCGAGTTGAAGAGCAAGACGATCGTCGGCATCCTCGCGGACACCGGCGAACGGTATCTGTCCACGGAGCTCTTCGACCACGTCCGGTCGTAATATGAAGTAAAGACGTTCCCGCGTAAGAAATGGGAGCCCGCGGATTGGTCGATGCACCGCACGACGCGTCAACAGCGGATCGAGCCGCCACATCCAACCAGGGGGCCCGCCAATCACGTACGTCGTACGCCGACCCAACCGCATCACCACCTCATAACCCACGCCGTGTCCTGGTCCTGTCCGCCGATATCGGCGGTGGACACAATGCAACCGCCGATGCGATCGAAGAAGCCGTACGACGGCGGTGGCGCGGCAGCGAGATCAAGCGGCTCGACACTCTCGATGTGATGGGCCGTGGCATCGGCCGACTGTTTCGCAGGATCTACGTATCCAATGTCGAGACAACGCCGTGGCTCTACGAGTTCTTCTACGCTTCGCTGTGGCGGCATCGCTGGTTTGCGCACGCGTCGAAGCGGTTCACCGGCAGCTGGGCCGGGCGCCGGCTGATCGGCCCGATCAACGAGTTCGACCCGGACCTGATCATCTCGACCTATCCCTTTGGCAGCGCCGGAGTCGCCTGGCTGCGACGGCATCGCGCGCTGACCGTCCCGGCCGCGGCGTACGTCTCCGACTTCGCCCCACACCCGTTCTGGGCCTACCACGAGCTGGACGCCAACTTCGTGATGCATGAGGGCGCCGAGGCGGTGGCACGTGCCGCCGAGCCCGGATCCTCCGCAGCCGTCTGTGCGCCACCGGTTACCGCCGCGTTTCACCCGGGAGAGGCGACGACTGCCCGGGCCGCGATTGGTGCGCGGCCGGACGCATTCGTCGTGGTTGTCGCGTGCGGCAGCCTCGCGTTCGGCGACACCACCGAGACGGTCCGAGCAGTCCTCGACGCTTCGCTTGAGGTACAGGTGATCGCGCTCTGCGGGCGCAACGAGCCGACCCTCGCCGTGCTGCAAGACCTCGCTCTTCCCGCCGAGCGCCTCCTCGCCCTTGGCTGGGTCGAGGACATGCCACCGGTCTATCAGGCCGCCGACCTCGTCATCACCAACGCCGGCGGCGCGACCGCCCTCGAAGCACTCGCGACCGGCGTACCAGTCCTGATGTATTCCCCCATCGCGGCGCACGGCATCGCCAACGCCGAGCTCATGGTGGTCGCAGGCCTGGCCGACCTGGTCATCACTCAGCAACAACTGACGGCGTACGTGCGATCCGTTCTCAGCCACCCCTACCGGCTCGATGACCTGCGCCTCAAGGCAAGCGTGCACGTCGAGACCCACTCACTCGACGAAACGCTCGACGCGATCGCCGCACCCGCTGCCCACCAAGCCGCCACCCAACAACCGACGTCGCGTCGACCTTGGCCCATGCGACCGTCGGACGCGTTCTTCGCGTACGCCGGGAACAGCGGCACCGATCAGGTGCTCGGCGCCGTACTCGAACTCGACCCGCTCCCCACGGGACAGTCGCCGACGCTGGAGGAGGTACGGCGCGCGATGGCTGCCCGGGTCAGTCTCCCGCCGCTACGCCGGTTGCTGGTGCGCGATCCGCGACCGGGATGGCGGCGCGCCGATCGCGTCGACGTCGCGCAGCATATCGACGAACTCGTCATGTCCGCTGCGGTCAGTGATGCCGAGATGGCCGACGCTATCGGAGAGTTTTGGTCCACACCACTGCCCGATGACCGCCCGGCGTGGCGGATGCGCCTGTTCCACGGACAGTCCGACGGCCGCAGCGTCCTGGCGGTCCAGGAGCATCACTGTCAGGGTGACGGGATCTCGGCACTCGGACTCCTGGACAGGCTGCTCGATGCCGATCCCGACGATCCGCTACGCGAACGCCGGCCGGCACGTGCGGCGGGCAAGTCCGGCCAGGGTGGTGCCCGGCTGCTCGTGCGCGGCATCTGGAGCCTTGCGACCCGAGGCCGACCGCCGCGACACCCGCTCAACGCGCTGCCGACCGGCGCAGGTCGGACTCTCGTGCGCGTTGCGTTCCCGGCTGCGGATCTGCGTCGCGTGGCACGCGCGCACGGAGCGAGCTCGCAAGAGGCGATCGTCGGCATCGCGGCCGATGCACTTGGTCGTGTGCTGCGCGAGCGGGAGCTGGTAGACGATACGAAGCCGCTGCGCGCGATGGTGCCGATCGCCATGCGGCTGCCCAAGCTCGACCGCCTTTTCGGCAACTGGACCGGGACGGTGACGATCGACCTGCCGATCGACGCGATGCCTACCGGGCAACGGATCGCGGCGGTCCAGGCGCAGTTGCGTGACCGCATCCGGCGCGGCGAACCGCAGGGTGCCGAAGCGGTGATGCGCGTCGCCGGTCACCTCGGCCAACCAGTGCATCGGTTGTTTGCCAGGACCGTCTACAACCGCCGGTTCCTGAGCACGATCGTGTCGTTCATGCCCGCTTGGCCCGGGCCTAGGTGGTGTGCCGGAGCGCGAGTCGCGGCCACCTACCCGGTCGTGCCTCTGACGGACGGTGTGCCGGTCACGATCGGCGCCATCGTCGCGGATCAGGTGACCGGGGTGGCACTGCTGCTAGACCGCACGCTTGAAATAGCGCCTGACTCGGCGAAGCGCGCTCTTGAGGCAGCGATCGCCGACGCGCAGAGATCGGCTGGCTGACGGTGGAGATCACCGATCTCGCCATCGGCGTACCGGCCGCAATCGCGGCTGCGGCGGCGTTTGGGTTGGCCGGCTACCTGCAACACGGGGCCGCACGGAAGACGACCGATCGGCGCGCGCTGCGGCCGGGACTGTTGCTCGACCTACTGCGGTTCAAGCAGTTCCAGTGGAGCATTGTGCTCAGCGGTGCCGGCTTTGGCCTACAAGTGCTCGCTCTCCGGTTCGCGCCACTGTCAGTCGTCCAGCCGCTGTTGGTGACCGGCGTCCTTTTCTACCTAGGGTTCGCGGCGCTGGCACGGCACCATCGCATCGACAACGGACTAGTACTCGGCGCACTCATGGCGCTGGTAGGGCTGAGTGTTTTTCTGCTCGTCGCCCGACCATCCGAAGGTACCGCGCAGTTCCACGGCTCGGCAGCCCTCCCTCTCGGGCTGGCGCTTGTCGTCGTCGTACTCGTCTGCCTTGCGATCGCGTCCCGGCTATCAGACGAGGTCCGAGCGTTGCCGTTCGCAGTGGCAACCGCGGTGTTCTACGGCGTCACAGCGGCGCTCATTCGGAGCCTGTTGGCTACGGTCAGCTGGTCTACTTTGTTTACGCACTGGCAGTTATACGCCGTCATCGTCGTCGCGCCGGCGGGCTTTCTGCTCAATCAAAACGCATTTCAGGTCGGATCTCTCGGCGCCGTGGCGGTCGCCACGATCACCGTTGGCGATCCGATCGTGGCCATCGGCGCCGGCGTCGCCTGGCTTGGCGAGTCACTCGGGGGCGGCCCGGCTAGCACCGTCATAGAGATATTCGCGCTCATGCTCATGGCTGTCGGCGTCGCCGTACTGACCCGACGGTCGCAGCACATCGCGGACCAGATACGCGAGCGTGCGGAGGTCGCCGCTCCGCCAAAGGAGGCAGAGTCATGCGGGTGACAGGAAGCCGCGTCGTCATCACCGGTGCGTCGTCTGGCATCGGCTACGCGACGGCCCGGTTGCTGGCACGTCGCGGATGTGACCTGGTGCTGACAGGTCGCGACGAGCATCGCCTGGAAGCGTTGTCCGCCCGGGTCAATGGCCAGTACGTCGTCGCAGACCTCGCGTCGGCCGAAGAGCTCTGCACGCTCGGGAACCGCTTGCTGGCTGGCGAAGTGCCCGATCTGATTGTCTTTGCAGCTGGCATCGGGATGGCCGCGCACGCGAGCGCACATGCCGACGATGCGGTCGAGCGTCTGCTCGCGGTCAACCTCCTCGCGCCGATGCGGCTGACGCGAATGTTGTTGCCTACGATGATCCGGCGACGTCACGGGCACCTCGTCTTCGTCAGCTCGATTGCCGGTGCTCTTGGCGTGCCTATGGAGTCGGCGTATTCCGCGAGCAAGGGCGGGCTCACGCTCTTCGCCGACAGTCTCCGCGGCGAGATCGCCGGAAGTGGCGTCGGTGTCACGACCGTACTGCCCGGGGTGGTCGACACGGAGTTCTTCCGGAACCGAGGCGTGCCCTACCAGCGGCGCGTGCCGCGCCCGATCCCTCCCATGCGGGTCGCCAAGGCCACTGTGCGTGCCGTGGAACGCGAGCGCGGCCAGGTCGTCACGCCGCGCTGGTTGCGCGGCCCGATCGTCGTGCGGGCGCTCGCACCCACCACGTATGACCGCCTCGCAAATCGGCTATCCGGTCAACGCCCGCAGTGACTCCTTCAACGAGCCGAGCGTCGCCACCACCGCCGTCGGCTCATAGCCGCAGTGCGCCATGCAGTTGTTGCAGCGCGGGTCGTTGCCGCGGCCGTACTTCTCCCACTCGGTCTCTTCGACCAGTTCCTTGTACGTCGATACGTAACCGTCGCTCATCAAATAGCAGGGACGTTGCCAGCCAAACAGCGAATAGCTCGGAATTCCCCAAGCGGTGCACTGGAAGTCGACCTTGCCTTCGAGAAAGTCGAGGAACAGCGGTGAGTGGTTGAGTCGCCAACGCTTGCGGTTGCCGCCGGCGAATGCTTTCTTGAACATCTCACGGGTCTGTTCGACGCCGAGGAAGTGGTCCTGATCCGGCGCCTTCTCGTAGGCGTACGCCGGTGAGATCATCATCTGGTCCACCTTCACGTCGTCATTGAGGTAGTCCAGGACCTCGATGACGTTCTGCGCCGTATCGGTGTTGAAGAAGGTGCTGTTGGTGGTGACGCGGAAGCCGCGGTCTTTAAGCCACTTGATCGCCTCCATCGCCTCGTCGAAGACGCCTTCCTGCCGCACCGAGTGGTCATGTTTCTCCTGCAACCCGTCGACGTGGACTGTGAACGCGAAGTAGCGCGACGGTTTGAAGTCGAACTTGTCCCACCACTTGCGCACCAGCAACGCATTGGTACAGAGGTAGACGTATTTCTTGCGCGCGACCAGCTTGTTGACTATCTCGTCGATCTGCGGGTGCATCAACGGCTCACCACCAGCGATCGAGACCATCGGTGCACCGCATTCCTCAATCGCGTCGAGTGCCTGCTGCACGGGCATTCGACGCCGCAATTGATCTGCCGGATGCTGGATCTTGCCGCAGCCGGCGCAGCCAAGGTTGCAAGCAAACAACGGCTCCAGCTCGACAATCAAGGGATACTTCTCCCGGTGCCTGATCCGCTGCTTGGCGATGTATGAGCCGATGCGGACGCTTTGCCTTAATGGCATGTTCATGACTTTCGAACCTCCTTTGGTAGGGCGAAAAACACGTGCTCGCTGGTCACCGCTCGCTCGGTGATCTCTACCGGGCCCAGACCACGCAGCGCGGCGACGACCTCGTCGACCAACGCCGCCGGAGCCGATGCACCAGCGGTGATTCCCACGGTGCGGACGCCGGCCAGCCAGTCCAGCCGGATGTCCTCGGCGTCGTCGATCAGGTACGCCGGGACCCCGGCCCGCTCGGCGGTTTCAACGAGCCGGTTGGAATTCGACGAATTTGTCGACCCCACGACGAGCACGAGCTCGGACTCACGCGCGACGGTCTGCACAGCCTGTTGGCGATTCGTCGTCGCGTAACAAATGTCGTCCGATGCCGGGGCCTGCAGAAGTGGGAACCGCTGGCGGAGTACGTCGACCACCTCCGCCACCTCATCCATGGCAAGGGTGGTCTGCACGAGATAGGACACTCGAGCCGGGTCGGGCACCTCGACCGTCGCGGCGTCGGTGGGGTTCTCCACGAGCAGTGTGCCGTTCGGGCGCTCACCCATCGTCCCGACGGTCTCTTCGTGGCCGGCGTGCCCGATGAACAGCACGGTGTGCTGACGGTCGACGAAGCGCCGTACCTCCGAATGCACCTTGCTCACAAGCGGGCAGGTGGCATCGATGACCTGTAAGTCCCGAGTAGCTGCCTCCGCGTGCACTGCGGGCGAGACACCATGTGCGGAGAACACGACCAGGGCGCCGTTTGGCACCGCGTCCAGCTCATCGACGAACACCGCACCCCGCGACTCCAGCTCCTGCACGACGTGCCGGTTGTGCACGATCTGCTTGCGTACGTAGACCGGCGCTCCCCTGGTCTCGAGGGCGCGGTTGACAATGTCGATGGCCCGAATGACGCCGGCACAGAACGATCGTGGCGCGGCGTACAGCACCTGACGAGCGCCGGTGGCATCAGCCCACGCCTGCAGTCCGGGTCCAAGTCGCGGCAGGACCTGCAGGGCCGCACGTAGTCGACCGACCGTCGCCGGCTGCAGGAGTCGGGCGCCGGCCACATCAGCGACGACCCGTACGACGGCATGCGGACGTTGCTCGTCGGTCCGGCGTACCAGGGCCGCCGACTCCATGTCGACGCACAGCGCGCCAAGGTCAGCGCGGATCGCGCGTTCACGACCGGTCACGACGTGGTGGTCACTGTCGACCGGGCCCAGGTGGACAGTCAGTCCGGACCGTCGGAATTCCGCGGCCAGCATTGGTGCCGACGGGCAGCCGACGACTCCGTCCGGTCCGCGCACTTCCGTTGCCACGACCACGTCGCCGGTTTTCACGAGAGGGTTAAGACCGCCTGCGATGCCAGCGACCGCGACTACCTCAGCACTGTCTAGCAGGTCGCTCAATACCGAGTTGTCTACCCGGCGAGCCGCCGCGCGACCCATGCCGGTGTGCCGCACGATGCCGTCTGCCAGTCCACGCCCTAGCGCGGCAGCTTCGAGTCGGGACGGCGCAAAACAAACAAACTGGTCAGTCATTAGTTTCTCCTCAGAATCCGCGCGAGAGCGGTGATAGGAAAGACCAAGCGGTAGAGGTGGTAGTTGATGTAGAAGTCGCCAGGAAATCCGGTGCCGGTGAAGTGTGGTTCGTCCCAGCCACCGTCAGGACGCTGATGATCCACTAGCCAAGCGGTCCCGCGTCGCGCCGCGGGCCTGTCAACCTCGCCAGCGGCGTGCAACGCAAGTAGCGACCACGCCGTCTGCGACGGGGTCGACGCAGCGCTGCCTGCCGAGGCGGGGTTGTCGTACGAGCGCAGATCTTCACCCCATCCGCCATCGGCGTTCTGGTGGGATTCAAGCCAGCGCACCGCATCGCGAATCGGCTTATCTTGCACGGATACGCCGGCCGCGACAAGCGCCGGAACGACGGCACCGGTGCCGTAGACATAGTTGGCGCCCCACCGGCCAAACCAAGAGCCGTCGGGCTCCTGCTCCTTCAACAGCCAGCGAACCCCGTCGCTCACCTCGGTCGAGTCGGCGAAACCTTCGAGCGCCAGCGCCTCGATCACATGCGCAGTGACGTCCGCACTCGGAGGGTCGATGACGGCGCCGAAATCGCAGAATGGCAGCCGGTAAGCAATTTCGCGGGTGTTATCGGCGTCAAACGCAGCCCAGCCACCGCCGCGCGACTGCATGCCAAGCAGCCAGCGGTGCGCACGGGCCCGCGCCGATCGGTTCGGTCCGGTTGAGGCGGTACGCCGCAGGGCCAACACGACCTCGGCAGTGTCGTCGATGTCGGGGTAGGTGTCGTTGGCGAACTCGAAGGCCCAGCCACCCGGCGGCGTGTCCCGGCGGCGTACCGCCCAGTCGCCGCGTTGCCGCACTTCTTCCTCGAGAAGCCAGTCGCCGGCGCGCCGGATGGCCGGATGGTCGTCGGCGATCCCAGCGTCGCCGAGCGCGACGACGGCGAGCGCGGTGTCCCACACTGGGGACTGGCAGGCCTCGATCCATCGTGCCGGACCCGAGGGTGTCTGCTCGGTGACGGTGAACCCCTCCCATCCGCGCAGTCCTTTGGCGATGACCGGGTGGTCGACCGGATAGCCGAGGGCGTGCAGTGCCATGAGCGAGTACACCCACGGCGGCTGAATTCCGCCCCATGACCCGTCGGCCTCCTGCCGCGTCTCGATCCACGCGGCAGCGCGATGGATAGCGGTCGCTCGCAGCGGCTTGCGGGGCAGCCGCTCGTAGCGGTGTAACACCCGGTCGAGGCCGTTGAAGAAGCGTGCCCATCCGCGCTGGGTCTCGGGTTTGGGAGCGTGACCGCTGCGCAGTTCGTCGACGGTGACACCGAGGTCCCGCCGAGGGCGCAGCGCTGACAAGATCGCCAGCGGCACTATCGTCTGCCGCGCCCAGCACCCGAAGTCGTAAATGTTCAGCGGGATCCATCGCGGCAAGAACATGATCTCCGGAGGGAGTACCGGAACGTCTTCCCATCGCCACAGCCCAAACAGCGCGAGCCAGATCTTCGTAAAGACCCGTGTGGCCTCGATGCCGCCGTGCGCCAGCACAACATCACGCGCGGCGCGCATGTGCGGCGCCTCAGGATCGTCGCCGGCCAGTCGCAGAGCGACGTACGCCTCGGCCGTTGTCGAGGGATCGGCCGGCCCGTCGAAGAAGTTGGCCCACGAACCGTCATCGCGCTGATGGCTACGGATCCATCGTGCCGAGCGAACCGTCTGTTCGTCGGTCCGTACGCCGAGGAACTGCCGCATCATCAGGTCTTCGGCGTCCATCGTCACGTTGGTCTCAAGCATGCCGCGCCACCAGCCTGCGGGGTTTTGCTGGCTCAGCAGGTAATCCACCGCGCGCCTGAGCGCGGACGCGGTGGCGTCCTTGGAGCATTCCACGTCGTGCGCGCCTACGCTGTTCTGGGATTCGACGGTCATCGACTGTTCACTCGTCCCGTCCGCTTAGCTGGCGCGCAAGCACGACGAACTGCTCGCGTACGTCGGGCGGCATGTCGAGCGGTTCTAGGCACTCCAGTGCCGCCGCGAGCTCACGATCGGCCGCCTTTTCAGTCCAAGCACGTCCCCCGGCGTCCGTGACGAGTTCGGCGGCCTCGATCAGTTCCGCCGCGGTCATCTCGCGGTCGAGTGCATACAGCGAGCGCAATGCCTCTGCGGCCGGTCCCCCGGCATCGAAAGCCGCGACCACCGGCACCGACTTTTTACGGGAACGAAGGTCTGAAAGTACCGGTTTGCCGGTTCGCTCGGGGGTACCCCAGATGCCAAGGAGATCGTCGACGAGCTGAAACGCCAATCCGATGTGGGTCCCGTAGTCGGTGAGCCCCATCGCGAGCTCGGACGGCGCGTCGGCGAGTACGGCGCCGAGCGACGCCGAGCAAGCCATGAGCGCTCCGGTCTTAGCCGCGGCCATCGCGAGGCATTCGTCGAGGCTCACGTCATCGCGCGTCTCGAAGGCCAGATCCGCCGCCTGACCGGCAATCAGGCGCCGGGTCGCCGCGTTGAGACATCGCACGGCCCAGGCGCTGGTCGGCGACGGCGCTTCCGCAAGCAGCTCCGAGGCCAGCGACTGCAGCGCGTCGCCGGCCAGAATCGCCCGGGACTCGCCATAGAGCGCCCACGCCGTACGCCGGTGCCGCCGCTCGGTGTCACGGTCCATGATGTCGTCATGGAGCAGCGAGAAATTGTGGACCAGCTCGCACGCAACCGCCGCAGGCACGCCGACTGCAGCGTCGCTTCCGGCCGCCCGCGCCGACAGTATTGCGAGAGCGGGCCTGACCCCTTTGCCCGCACCGGCCCTCGGCGTACCGTCGGCGTCCCAGAAACCGAGGTGGTAGCCACAGACCTCGCGCGTCGCGGTGTCGAGCCGCTGCAATGCATCGCGTAATGCCGGCCGGACCAGATCGCGTGCACGGGCCAGGCCGTCCTCCGTGGAGATGCTGTCTGTGCGGATCGTCATGCGATAGCCTCCCGTCGTGAGGATCCTGTCGGGTCGTTAGTCGGTAACGAGCCAGATGCACTGCGACACAGCACTTCGGCGGCCACATGGCCGCTGCGCACCGCGCCTTCCATAGTGTCGGGCCATCCCGTCGCGGTCCACGCCCCGGCGAGGACCAGGCCCGGCAACGCCGTCTGCGCTTGCGGCCGCAGGCGTGCTGTGCCGGCGGCCTGGCGGAAGGTCGCCCGTGGCTCACGGGTGACAAATGTGTCCAGTACTTTCGCCTGTCGTACGCCGGGAAGCAGCACGGCCAGCGCGTCGTACTGACTGGTGCAAATCTGTTGAGCGGTCGCCGAGCTAAGCGAGTCGGCGGCGGAAGTCGACGTGACGAGATACTGCCCCGTCTTGATACCGAGTGCGGAGGTGCGGTCGAAGAGCCACTGCACCGGAGACTCCGGGGCCGCCGCGAAAGGCAGATGGGTGACGGTGCGGTCGAAACGCAGATGCGTGTTGATGATCGGCGACGCGCCAAGCCCGCCCCACGAATCGGGGTCGGCAATCGCCGAAGGGGGCACGATGCGGGCCGCGTACTGATGCGGTATCGCCAGTACGGCGCCGCGCGCAGCGACTTCGTCGGAGCGGGTGCGCACCACGAAACCGTTGTCACTCTGGTCGACGGCAGTGACCCGGGATCCCCGGCGCACGGTGACACCGAGGTGCGCGAGTAGTCGTGCGGCGGCGTCATCATGGACCTGCGACAACGGGGCCTGAATGAGGCCGATGTCGCCGCCGGACACCTCGGCCAGCAGTCCGGTTTGGATCACCTTTGCCGCCAGGGCAAGGGATGCAGCGTCGGGCGTGAGATTGAGCGCGGCGACGCACAGCAATCCCCACAGTCGCCGGATCACGCGATCGTTTTGGCCGTGACTGCGCAGCCATTCGCCGAACGTGCGCTCGTCGGTCATGCAATCATCCGGATCAATCGACCGGATCGCCCGCGCGGCACGGATCGCGCTCGCCCGTTCGCGTGGCGTGAGTGCGCCGTAGCGCGCGACCGCAGGAATCAGATGCATCGGCGCTGGCCCGAACTGGCCCCTGTGCAACCGCGCGATAGGTCGCCCCTCGATGATCACCGGGATGTCCATCGAGTCCTGAATCGACACTAGCGAGGAGGCACCCATCCTCTCGATGAGACCGCGATACTCGGTATAGCAGCGGAGCAGCACATGCTGACCGGTATCGGCGCGTACCCCGCCACGCTCGAACGAACCGGCCGCACCGCCGAGCCGCGACCGCGACTCCAACAAGACGACCTCGTGACCCCGGTCGGCGAGATCGACGGACGCGGTAATGCCGGCAAGTCCGCCGCCGATGACCACCACCGGCTTGCTAGTCATGCCGCCCCCTTGACGAGCGCGCGAGCCGCTACCGCGAGCTTCTCGCCGGCCGGGAGCGACAGCCGCGCGCCGCGCACCTTCTCCGGTGCGGCCGCGATCCTGTTCAGCAACCGGTGGTAAATGCCGGCCATAGCCGCGGTGCAGGCGGCACTGCGCCGATCCAGCATCGGCAAGAGTGCAAGCCCTTCGGTGTACCACCTCTCGGCGCGCTCTGCTTCGAACCGGACGAGCGCGGCGAACCGATCCGGCGGATCGCTCAGCACATCGTCGTCGTCGAGATCCAGCGTGCAGTCAAATGCGTCGAGATCTTCTTTAGGCAGGTAGACGCGGCCGATCAGCCGATCCTCGCGCAGGTCTCGCAGGATGTTCGTCAGCTGTAGCGCGACGCCGAGTGCGTCGGCCAGTGGGCGCGCCTTGTCCATGTCCGGTGCGTTGTAGATGCCCAGCGACATCCGACCGACCGACCCGGCCACGCACCGGCAATACTCGACCAGGTCATCGAAGTTGCCGTACTCGCGTCCCACCACGTCCATCTGGCAGCCGGCAATCAGGTCATCGAACGCCTCGAGTGGCAGCGGCAGTCGGTCCGCGGAATCGGCCAGCGCGACGAGCACGGGGTCGTCGGCGGTGGAGTGCAGGTCGTGCAGGTCCGCGCCGATTTGAGCGAGCTCGCGGGATTTCTGTAGCGCCGGCAGTGTCCCGTCGCCGATGTCGTCGATCCGCCGGGCCATCGCATAGACCGCCGACATGGCCCGTCGCTTGTCGGGGGGCAATAGCCTTATCCCGTAGGCGAAGTTGCGTGCCTCGGTCCGGGTGATCCGGATGCATTCGGCGTACGCCGCGTCCAGGTTCATCCGGGCCTCCGTGCTATTCCCGTCAGCCACTCGGTCGCCATCTGACGCGGCGTGGGTTTCGGGGTGCTGGTCAGCGGGTCATAGCCGGCACGTCGCAAGGACATCGCCGCGGCGCGTCCGCCGGCCACGTAGCCGGACACCGCAATCCGCCCCCAACCGCGCAGGGTGCTGACTAACGGCGCGCCGGCGTTGATCCACGCGAGTGCCCGGTCGGTCTCGAACTCCACAAGAGTGCGCAACGCCGGCGACGCGTGGTCTGCCTCAAGGTCCTGCTCTGCGACGTCAAACTGTTCGCGGTCCCGGGCCGGCAGGTAAATCCGACCGGCCCGGTAGTCCTCCGCGACGTCTTGCCAGTGTTCAACCAACTGCAGCCCAGTGCAGATCCGATCGGACAGCTCGATCCGATCGGGGGAAGCGGCATCAAAGATCTGTAAGACGATCTGGCCGACTGGATTCGCAGACAGCCGGCAGTAGCCGAGCAGATCGTCGAACGTCTCGTAGCGACTGACTTCCTGGTCTTTCATATTCGCATCCACCAGCCGCAGCAGCGGGTCGATCGGAAGCGCGCAACGATCGATGACCGGGGCCAGCCCGGCGACTTCGTCGCGAACCGGCTGCTGCCCGTTGTAGAGACGGCGCACGTCGTCAGCCACTTCTGCCAGTTGCTCTGCGCGATCGCCGCTGGCGGCATCGCCGACGTCATCGACATACCTGGCATAGCGGTACGCCGCAAGCAGGTCCGCGCGCAGCCGAGCAGGCAGGATCCGCAGGGCGACGGGGAAATTCTCGCTATGTACGGCGTCCACACCAACCGGATCAGACCTGCGGCCCGTCATCGGTTGGCGCCTTCGCGCACGCGACGCACCGTCGTACGTCCGAGCAGTCGTGCCTTCGACAGGGGTCCGGCCGCAATCCGGTCGGCGTACGTCGACAACACCGCCCGCACAAGTCCACCGGAGTCGAGGCCATAGCGACGCAACAGCTGTGCGCGTTCACCGTGCGGGATGAACTCGGCCGGTAACCCCAGCACCGTCACCGGAGTGGCCATCGCTGCATCGGCGAGGGCCTGCGCGACGCGCGCCCCGACACCTCCTGCGCGCATCCCTTCCTCGACCGAGACAACGAGCTTGTGCCGCGCAGCCAGCTCGACGATCGCCGGGTTGACCGGGAGCACCCACCGTGGGTCGACGACGGTGCAGTCGACACCGGCACCGGCCAGCGCATCAGCGGCCTCGGTGGCTGGCGCGACCATCGAGCCGACCGCGACCAGCAGCACCTCGGCGAGCGGCGCGGCGCGCAGTAGATCAATTCCACGCCAACGGTCGAGCGCCGGAATCGCCGGGCCGATTGCGCTTTTGGGGTAGCGCAGCGCAGTAGGTCCGGCGTCGTCGGCGACCGCCTCACGCAGCTCTTCTGACAGTGTGACCGCATCGCGGGGCGCGGCAACTCGCAATCCGGGCACACCCGCGAGCAGCGATAGGTCCCACACGCCATGATGGCTCGGCCCATCCGGTCCGGTGATCCCAGCGCGGTCGAGTGCGAATGTCACGGGGAGCCTGTGCAGCCCCACGTCGAGCAGCGTCTGGTCGAAGGCGCGGTTGGCAAATGTCGCGTAGAGCGCGACGACAGGGTGCGCGCCGCCCATCGCTAGTCCGGCCGCGGAGGTCACCGCTTGCTGCTCGGCGATGCCGACGTCGAAGCACCGGTCCGGAAAGCGTTGACTGAAGCTCCACAGGCCCGTCGGACGTATCATCGCCGCGCTGATCGCGACCAGTTCCGGACGCTGTTCGCCCAGTATCGCGAGTTCTTCACCAAACTTGTCCGTCCACGTCGGTTTGGCGGGCGTGAGCGGCGCGCCGGTCCGCGCATCGACTTTGCCGACGGAGTGCAAGCGGTCGGCAACATCGGTCTCGGCAGGTTGGAAGCCACGGCCCTTCTGGGTACGGCAGTGCACCAAGACCGGTCCGCCGGCCTCTCTGGCCTCGGCGAACGCCCGCTCGAGCGCACCGATGTCGTGCCCGTCAACCGGTCCGAGGTAGTCGAACCCGAGCATTCCGAACAGGGTTGCCGAGCGGCCCCGGCGCACGGTTTCCACGTCGTCACCTGCGAGCCGCGCGATGACCTCGACGTATTTGTCCCGGTCACAGATCCGTTCGAGGTGCCGCGGTAACCCGCCGATCGTTGGCGCGTACGACCGCCCGTTGTCGTTGAGTACGACGATCACCCGGCGGCCGGCGGCCCCGAGGTTGTTGAGTGCCTCCCACGCCAGCCCGCCAGTGAGCGCACCGTCACCGACCACGGCGACCACCAACTGCGACGGATCGTCGAGTGCGAACGCCTTTGCCAGGCCGTCGGCGTAAGAGAGCGCCGTGGACGCATGCGAATTCTCGACGAAGTCATGCACCGACTCCGCCCGATTTGGATATCCGGACAGCCCGCCGGCGGCCCGCAGCGAACCGAACAACCCCGCCCGCCCCGTGAGCAGCTTGTGGATGTAGGCCTGATGGCCGGTGTCGAAGATGATCGGCGTAGCTGGCGAGTCAAAGGACCTGTGCAGCGCCATCGTCAACTCGACGACGCCGAGATTTGACCCCAGGTGACCGCCCGTTTTAGCCACCGCATCAATGACGAACTCTCGTATCTCATGCGCGAGAGTCGTCAACTGCTCGTCGTCCAGGCAACGCAGATCCTGCGGTCCGGCGATGGTTTCAAGCACGCCCATGGGGCACCCCCATCGACTTGCACCGACTCCCGTGTACGGCGGCCGGTGGCAAAGCCTTCAACTACCTGCTTACTTAGTCTAGATCTCCTTTCCACATCTACGCCGAATCCTTGTATAGCGCAACGTTTTTCTTGCTTGGCCGTTAGTCCCTTTTGGTTCAGCAATGTGATGCCGCCCGCGACTTACCGAAATTGGACCGTTGAGACGGTAGTCTGACCAGATTACTTACGCGGCACTTGTCGAAAAAGTTGCTGCCCCGCAGGAGAAGTACGTGCATTTTACCGGCACTCCACGCACAATCCCGATGCCACACCTGCCCAGCATGGCGAGGCGAATAGCCTTCCAGGTCGGCGAGGCGGTCGTTATTCCGCTTGGGTTGTTTTATCTGGTAATGATGATGGCCAGTCTCCATTGGGCGCTTATTGTCGCTCTGGCCTGGGCGTATTTCGCAATAGGTGTTCGTATTGTTCGTGGCGGCCGCCCGCCTATGATGTTGGTCGTTGCCACGGCACTCGCCACCCTTCGGGTGGGCATCACCGCCGCCGCGGATAGCGCGGTGACCTACTTCCTGCAGCCGACGATCACGACGTACCTGACCGGATTAGCGATCCTCGCGACCGTCGCGTTCAAACGTCCTCTTCTCCAGCGGCTCGCCGACGACTTCTGTCCACTGCCTGTGGATGTGGTGAGTTCTCCGCACATCCGCCGACTCTTCCAACGACTGTCGCTGTTGTGGGCTGGAGTGCTGGTCGCGAACGCGAGCATGACACTCGGGATGCTGCTCACGATGCCGACCTCGCTGTCCGTACCGATCGCCGGAGTCGGCTCAGCGCCGCTGTTCATCATCGGCCTGTTCGCATCGTGGCGGTGGTTCCAAAAGTCACTGCACGCGGGCGGTTTCATCCTCAAGTGGGGTAGCCCAGCGCACCAACCTGCGTAACCCGATCACCGTCGGCCGTGTGCGTTGCGCCGGACGGGCGGCAGCGCAGAAAATCGAGCCAGCCAGCGAAGCCTTCGTGAAGCGCCTCCGCTCCGACGACCTCACCCAGGTCAGGAAGGCTCCGAGGCCGCAGGACGAACCCGCGCGCCTGCGGACCGCCAAGCCCGCCGTGGGAACCAACGTGCGTCTCGAAGGACGACGCCGCATCGGTGGCCGGATCGTAGTTGCTGTTGATCATGATGTCGGCGCAGTGCTCGAAGGTGTCCACCCGGCGGATCAGGTCGGCCGCGTGCGGACCATAGTTTTTGAGTGGGTCCTCGCCGATGACCACCCCGGTCGCCAGACGGTGAATCCCGTTCCCACCGAGGACGACCGGACCGAACTCGGAGCTTCGCACCAGCATGAATCCCACGCCATCGTGGTCGACGAGTGTCGGCAGCAGCTCCGGAAACTCGCGCTCAATAGTCTCAAGATCGACTCGCCCGACGTGGTCGGTGAATGACACCATCGCCAGGTGCCCGGACGGTACGACGACGACTCCGGGCGCGGCCCGTACGACGTTCACATCGCGCGTCTGCGCCGCCCGGGCGTCCTTCTTAACCGGGTCGGCATCTTCGACGCGGGCGCGTAAACGACGCCCAATCGGACCGCCGCCGGCCGTTGCATCGGCGAGGCTCGCCCCCATCTGCCAGCCTTCAACCGTGGAACGACGCCGCGAGCCGGCCTGCGCTTGATCGCCGCCGCACAGGCGGCCGACCAACGCCTCAATGGGCTCCCCGAAACGTGCCGAGAAGGCCTCGCCCTGCGTCTGCCCATGATCGGACAGGATGACGATCTCGTAGTGTCGCGGCGCGAGCTCAGTCGCCCGGTGGATCCGGCCGATCTGTTGGTCGATGCTGCGCAGAACGGCGAGCGCATCGAATCGTTCGATACCGGAATGGTGAGCCACTTCGTCGTACCCAAGGAAATCTGCATAGACAACAGAACGCCCGGCGAGCATGTCCTCGACCACGGCCGAGACCATGATGTCGCGCGCGATCACGGTCGTCCCGACGCGTGCGAATGGATACAGTCCGCCGCGATTGATCCGCGGCCGCACGTCGGCGCGCTTCTGTTGCGAAGAGGCCCAGATCTCACGTGCGACGTCGGCGAACGCAACACATGTCGTACGTACGACGTTGAGCGGGTTGGCGAAATATGCGTAATAGCCGGCGCCGACACGACGCTTCTGCTGGCGTTCGCGGCGGCGCGATTTAGGCACGATGACCGGCACCGCGCTCATCGTCAGGCTGACGTGCTCCGCGTCGCCGGTGAAGAGATTGCCATGCGCGGCGCCGTCGGCCGCCAGAAGTCCGCGACCATTACTATGACGGCGTTCGATCTCGGCGGCGTCGCCTGGATGTGCGCACGCCATCACGTGGTCACGATCCTTCTCGTACCAACGGAATCCGAGGATGTCCTCATTGGAGCCGTGCATGATGGCGCAGACGGAGGCACCGGTTTGCGAGCTCCAGTCGGTGTGCCAAAGCTCCAGGCTGTGGCTGTCCGCGCGGATCCATCTGGCCAGCGTCGGCATGTCGCCATCGCGCACGGCACGGCGCACCGTGTCGTAGCCCAGCCCGTCGATCTGCAGGAAAAGCACGCCCGACGAGCGCACACCGTCCGTTGAGTCTCGCCGCGAGGCTCTGCGCGCTGCCCGCCGGAAGAAGAGCTCATCCTCGTCCACCGACAGCAGCCCATGGATCAGCGCGCCGATCGCGGCCATCGCCACCGCGACTATCACCGCCGTACCGAAGCCGTGAATCTTGACACCGGGGACCAGCACAAAGATCGCGACCACACCGGCACCAAGCAGCAGGATGCTCGCCAGTCCGAGCGTGAAGAATGCGATCGGAAGTGCGACCCGCATCAGACCCGGCCACACAAACGCCACGAGCAGGCCGAACAGCAGCGCACAGACCAGCGGCTGCCACCATTGCGACATCGAGAAGCCAGTCAGCATCGCATCGAGCAGCACGAGGGTTGCCGCATTCGCGGCCCAGATAAATACGACCCGCGCAAGGGTCCTGCCGGTTCTGAGCACGCGCGCCTTTCCGCGAGGTCCGTTATCGCTCACGACTTGACAACACTCCCTGGTTCGTTCGTACCTTTACTAGCCTTATCCCGTTTGGCCCTGCGCTTCTCGATCAGTTGCATAATCCCAGTCACGAGGAGTGTGAGAACGATGACGAGCGCAACGGCTTCCCAGGGCGAGTCGAAAATACCCCCACTGACCACTCCAAGCGCGCTGTACAAACCGGACCACATCAGGCAAGCGACACCGACAGCCGGCAGTAGTCGCCGCCAGGGATATTCGAGGGCCGCGGCGCCGATAAGTGCCGGTATGCGGCCCGCCGGTAGAAGCCGACCGATGACGATGATCTGCCAGCCATGGGTATCAAACTGGTGCTCGATCCTGCTGAGCCGGTCGATGTGGTGACCGCGTGCGACCCACCGTTTGATCGGGTCGCTACCGAGCCTGGCAAGGGCATAGACGATCACATCGCCGGCAAACGCGGCAACCGCCGCGAGCACGATGACCAGCACGATCGACAGTCGCGGCGTCGTCATCGCTACGGCCGCAGCGGCGCCGCACAACGCGCCGGTCGGGACAAGTGGGATCAGCGAGCCAAGCAGTACGCCGCCCACCAGCGCCGGATAGCCGATCGCGCCAGAGTCTACTGCCGCGGCCGCTGCGTACGTCATACTCACCGGTCGCTGCGCGGGCCGGCGGGCGCCAACGCGACTCGGGCGCCTGGTTCGGCGATCGCCACCGTCGTGTCCAGTCCCAGCCTGGACACGGCAGCAGCGAACTGCCGTGGTGGCTCGGCTAGAAGCGCTCTCATGTGCGATCCGACGCCGCCGGGAACCCGGCACAAGCCCGGCACCGCGAGCGTGCCCCAATGCACAGGCACGGCGAATCGCGGCGCGAGCAGGCGGGCGGCGGTCGCGGCGCGTTGCGGGTCGAGATGGCCTGGACCGATGTTGGGGCCCCAACCCCACACCGGCAGCAGTGCGACGTCAAGACGGGCCGCCTGCTCTCCGATCTCGGTCATCTCGTGGACCAGGTCGGTGTCGCCGGCGTAGTACGTCCGCGTGCCATTGGCTTTGATCAGATAACCAATCGGCGGCGCCGACGGGCCAACGTGCAGCCGCGGACCCCAACGATGCGCCGCGTGATCTGCCCGGATAGCAGTCAACTCAAGGCCCGCATCGGTGATCGACTCCCCGGGAGAAATCTCTTCAACGTTAGTGAAGCCGTGCCCGGTCAGCCACGGTCCGGCGCCACGCGGTACGACGATCCGCACGTCGGTGCCCAGTTGTCGTAGCGACGGCAGATGAAGATGATCGCCGTGCAGATGCGAGATCAGCACCGTATCGACCCCGGCCCAGTCGACTCGACGCAACGGCGCGCAGACCCGCCGCAGCGGACCGACCCGCGCCGTAAGGACCGGATCGGTAAGTATCACTCGGCCTGGTAGATCAATCCGGACAGTCGAGTGCCCAAGAAACTGCATCGTCATCGCATCCACGGTCTCAGCGTATGCGATTGCACTCGCGGGCGATTGTGACCAGATCGCGATGAAACACGCCGCGACCTCACGCGATTGGGCCAACGCCGTCGCTACGATTTGATCGTCGAGTTGCCGTGACTTCCCTATCCATCCCGCGGCATATCGCACCTTTAGGACGAGGCGCGGTCTCGGCGTACCTGGAAGAAGAAGCCATGTCCGACGACTTTCGTGCCCCAAGACCAGCAACGCAGCCTAGTCACGCTCCCTATGCGCTGAACGACTTTCAGTCCACCGAGCGCGTACCGGAGTTCCTGAGCATGGCCCGGGGGGTCCAGTCCGTCGGGTTTCTCGAGCGTCATCGATTCGCATCGCTCATCGTCGCCGGCGTGACGACGATGGCAATGATCATCGGTGGACTGCTGATCTTCCTTTAGGCGACACGCAGCTAGGGCGTCCTCTGCAGCTGTGTCGCTAATAGATCATGGGCATTCCGGCACAAATGTGGAGATGCGCATCCTGATTCGCAAGGATCTGCTGCGAAGTAGCACAAATGTACGATTCCTGGGAGGATCAAACCGGCCGGAAGTGCTGCTGCCCGTATTTTGCCTGCGTGAAATCCCACCCCGGGCCCGGCACGGCGCGAGCGCGACGACCCCGACGAATTATTAGCGCGATCCGCGACTAGTCGCCGAACATCTCGAAGACCTCGCCGAAGAACGACTCTCGCTTCCGCTTCTTGCCGTACCTGCCACGGCCATCGTCACGGCGCTCATCGTATCGACGGTCGTCACGCTGTCGTTCCTCGTAGCGGGCGGGATGCGGAGGTAATGGCTGCGGCGGGCCTTCACTGTAGAAATTGGCTTCGGCGACGGTGAGCCGCTCGAGCTCGCCGCGGTCGAGGAATAGCCCACCGCACTCGGTGCATTGGTCGACGATGACGTCGTTTCGTTCGTACTGCTGCATCACGTTGGTGCATTTAGGGCATAGAAGAGTCACAGAGACTTAACGCGCTGGTCACTTTCTATAGTTCCCACGCGGTGCGTCGTGCAATATGGCGCCGCATCGACGCACTTGGCGCACATCACTTCAAGCGCTTTGCAGCCGAGCGCCTCGCAGTCGAGGAAGTCTTTCGTGCTCGCCCCGCAGTTCGCGCAGTGGCCGACAATCGCTGTGTGATCGGAGAAGTCGACACTCATCCTCTTGTCGAAAACGAACAGCGAGCCCTCCCAGAGGCCGTCATCGCCGTACTTCTCGCCGTACCGCACGATGCCGCCGTCGATTTGATAGACCTCGCCGAAGCCCCTGTTGACCATCAGCGTGCTGAGGACCTCGCAACGGATGCCACCGGTGCAGTAGGTAACGACCGGTTTGCCTTTGAGGTGGTCGTACTTGCCGCTCTCGAGCTCGCCGATGAAGTCCTTCGTTGTCGCCGCATCCGGTACGACGGCGCCCTTGAACCGGCCGATCTCGGCTTCGAGTGCGTTGCGACCGTCAAAGAACACGACATCGTCACCACGAGCCTGCACCAATTGGTGCACCTCGGTAGGACTCAGATGAGTACCGCCCCCGACGACGCCGTTCGCGTCAACCTTGATCTCTCCCGGTACGCCGAAGGTGACGATCTCATCGCGCACCTTGACGCTGAGCCGAGGAAAGTCGCGCCCGGTGCCCGTGCTCCACTTGAAGTCGATGTCGCGAAACGGCGCGAACTCCTTGGTACGACGTACATATTGCTTGACATCGGCCATCGCGCCACCAACCGTGCCGTTGATGCCGTGCGCGGAGATGAGGATCCGGCCGGTCAGCTCGAACCGCTCGCACAGCTCCTTCTGCCACAGCCGGACCGCGTCTGGATCGGCGATCGGCGTAAAGCAGTAGTAGAGGACGATCTTCGGCATGATGACCTTGCCGTCCTTGGTGCGACGTTCGGTCACGGAACGCGGCCGATCCATTCGGGGGTGCTGAACTTGCTCGCGACGAGCTCGTCGGCTCGCGCCCACTCCTCCGGCGTGATCTGGCCGTCGGTCGTGTCATAGCGCGCCCGGAAGTGGTCCTTGAGCGACTCGATGATGTCCGCACGGGTCATGCCGGTCTGGCTGCGCAACGGATCGACACGTTTGTTAGCCGATTTCGTGCCTTTGTCGGAGAGCTTCTCGCGGCCAATGCGCAGCACCTTGAGCATCTTGTCGGCGTCAATGTCGTAGGACATCGTGACGTGGTGGAGCACCCCGCCACCCACGATCCGCTTCTGCGCCGCGCCGCCGATCTTGCCCATCGGCGAGGTGATGTCGTTGAGCGGCTTGTACGTCGCCTCGATACCCAGTTCCCGCAGCCCGCCCAGCACCCAGTCGTCGAGAAAAGCGTAGGACTGCTCGAAGCTGAGCCCTTCGACGAGCGATGCGGGCACATACAAGGAGTAGGTGATGCAGTTACCCGGCTCCATAAACATCGCACCACCACCGGAGATTCGGCGTACGACGCTGATGTCCATCTCTTCGGCAGCGGCCACGTCGACCTCGTTGCGCAGTGACTGGAACGAGCCGATGACGATGGTGTTGCCGCTCCACTCCCAAAACCGCAGTGTCGGGCCTCGGGTGCCGGCGGCGATCGCCTCAACGAGGACCTGATCGAGCGCGACGTTGAGCACCGGGGACACCGGTCCCGGATGCACGATCTCGAAGTTGTGATCCGCCCAGCCGGTGGCAAATCCGAGCGCGCGGCGTACGGCGATCGCCACGGACTCCGGGCCGAACCCGATCATGTCGGCCGTCCCGATGGCGGCCGCGATGAGCTCGCTCATATGCACGACGGAGGCTGTTTCCGGCGTACCGACGAGTGCGGCGTTGATCCTGTCGAGGGCTTCGTCGGGCTCGAGGAAGAAGTCTCCGCTGATGTTGACGCCGCTGATCACGCCGTCGACTACATCGACCTCCGCGGCTACCAGCTTGCCGCCCCTGACCTTGTATTCGCCTCGTCTCACGTCGTACACAATACTGCCCGCGTCGTCGTACCGCCCGCGCCAATCAATGAGCGAGTAGAGACCACAGTTGAAGACCAACGAGCGCCGTGCCCGCTGCGGCCACCAGATAGAACGTGCCGATCCAGGCCAGCGCCGGCAGCGGGGTCAGGCGGGCCAAAACACCGGAGTCCGACGTACCGCCACGGGTACGCCGACCGGCCACGGCACCGACGTGCCGCCATGCACCCAACAGCAGTATCACGCCCAATGCGAACGTCACCACCAACTGCAACTGGGCGCTACCCCACCACCACAATGCGCCGGCGGCGACCGCGGCCAGCACAATCACGACCGCGGTATACACCGAACGAACCATGACCAGCGTGCA
The DNA here is from genome assembly GCF_003003235.1 of Antricoccus suffuscus. NCBI lineage: Bacteria > Bacillati > Actinomycetota > Actinomycetes > Geodermatophilales > Antricoccaceae > Antricoccus > Antricoccus suffuscus. The sequence continues at coordinate 117,714 of NZ_PVUE01000012.1, read as the reverse complement.
GACGAGGACCACACCGATCGCGCCCAGCACGGGGGCCGCCCAGCCGCGTTCGGCCGCAAAGACCAGCGCCGTACCGACGACCGCCGGCGCCGGGTAACCGGCCCATGTTGAACACACCAACGCGGGCCCGTGGCTCTTGCCGACCGTGACGGTTTCGCCGGACATGTCCGGCCGGAGGACGAACCCGGTGAACCGGCGCCCCAGGATGACGCCGACGGCGGCGTGCCCTAGCTCGTGTACGACGGTGACCGCGATCCGCACCACCCGCCAGATTGGGGTGATCGCCACGACGAGTACGGCGACACCCAGCGCCACCAGGACCGGCGTCGTACCGACTCTAGATACGTCCGCGGGCTGTAGCCGCGTCCAGATCTCATGCCACACGGGGCGGGCCCATCATTTCGTCGTCGATCACGTTGGCACGGTACCCGCTCCGCGTCGTACCGCGTGCGGTTGCCGCTCCGCGGGCTCTAAGGTTGGTGAATGCCGATTCCGGAGCTACCAGAAGGGCCGCCCGCGGAGCCCATCGAAGTCCATGTCATCGCGGACTCGACCGGTGATACCGGAGCGCGAGTCGCCCGCGCGGCGGTCGCACAGTTTGCCACGCATCCGGTGCGAATCATCCGCCACCCGCGCATCACCACGACCGCGGGCCTGCACATGGCGATGGAGCACATCAAAAATGGCAAAGGGCACGGCGTCGTCGCGTTTGTGACACTCGTCGACAACGATCTGCGTGCCTTGGTCGGCGAACTGTGCGATGAGATGGACGTGCCGTTTTGCGACTTGATCGGCCCGGCCCTGATTGCGCTCGAACAGGCCAGTGGGGACTTGGCGGCGCGGGTGCCCAATCGGCCGGTCGGGATTGACGCGGACTATTTCAAGCGCATCTCCGCCATGGAGTTCGCCGTCAAGCACGATGACGGCCAGATGCCGGACGGGCTCACCGAGGCGGACATCGTGCTCGTTGGCGCGTCCCGTACGGGCAAGACTCCACTGTCTATGTATCTGGGCTATCTCGGCTACCGCACCGCGAACGTCCCGCTCGTGCCGGGAATCGCACCACCGGGCCAGCTCTACGCAGTCGACCGCTGGAAGATCGTCGGTCTCACCATCGACCCGTCGCGGCTCGCCACAATCCGCGGACGCCGGGTACGCACGCTCGGCACCACCCGCGGAATCGATGGGTACGCCGAGCTCAACCGGATCTACGACGAGCTCGAGGCGATCGGCACGATCCACCGCCGGCTGGGCTGTCCGGTCGTCGACACGACCTCGCTCGCGCTCGAAGAGTCCGCCGGCCGGGTGATCGACCTGATGAACGATCGCGCACGAGCCGCGCTGGGCGAACAAAAGCCGTAACCCCCGCCATCCGACTCTTCCCGTCACCGGGGTTCGCTGCGATCGCCAACATTTGTACCGTTGTGCAGCTCGAAACCGGGCGAGCGCGCTGCGAAACAGCACAAATGTACGAATGGCCGGTTTGATCGAAGCCGCGGCGGCGATACGAAGTCACGGATCGTCGTATGAGCCGTAATTGGCGAACAGAGGCATAGGTAGGCTGCAAGCCAGCACAGAAATCTGAGTACCGCCACGACTAATCGTCACCCATTCCGTGACGACGCCTGACCGTTGCACCTGAACCGGCCACCACAAGGAGCACCAGTGAACGACAACAAGTTTGTGTACGACATGTCCGAAGGCGACGCCTCTATGAAGGCGTTACTCGGTGGCAAGGGCGCAAACGTCGCCGAGATGTTAAGAATCGGCGTACCGGTCCCCGATGGTTTCACCGTGACGACTGAGGCGTGCATCGAGACGACCAACCGGGACGGCAACTGGCCGGAGGCATTGTGGGGGCAGATTCAAGAGGGTCTCGCTCGCCTCGAAGAGCGCACCGGGCGCAAACTCGGCGCCGCTGATCGACCGCTCCTGGTGTCCGTGCGCTCCGGTGCCGTCGTCTCGATGCCCGGGATGATGGACACGATCCTCAACCTCGGCATCAGCGACCAGTCCGTTGAAGCGCTCGGTGCCGAAGCGGGCAACCCGCGCTTCGCCTGGGACTCCTACCGCCGGTTCATCCAGATGTACGGCGAGGTCGTCGAGTCGGTTCCCGGCCATGTCTATGAAGACGCGCTGACTCAGATGAAGTCCTCGCGCGGCGTCAGCCAGGACACCGAGCTGACCACCGAAGACCTCAAAGAGCTCGTTGTGACGTTTAAGCGGCTCTCCAGCGAGCAGATCGGTCAGGAGCTGCCGACCGACCCCGTCGAGCAGTTGCGCCGCAGCGTTGACGCGGTGTTCCGTTCGTGGCTCAACCCTCGCGCCGGCGTCTACCGGCGCGCCAACAACATCCCCGACGACCTCGGCACCGCGGTCAACGTGATGCAGATGGTGTTCGGTAACCGCGGCGACACCTCGGGCACCGGCGTGTGTTTCACCCGCAACCCGTCGACCGGCGAAAAGGAGCTGTACGGCGAGTTTCTGGTCAACGCTCAGGGTGAGGACGTCGTGGCCGGCATCCGTACGCCGAAGCGCCTTGAGGAGATGGAAGCGGTCCTGCCGGACGCTTATCACGAGCTGCTCGCCACCATGACTCGGCTTGAAGATCACTACAGCGATATGCAGGACATCGAGTTCACGATTGAGGAGAAGAAGCTCTATCTCCTCCAGACCCGAAACGGCAAGCGCACCGCGGCCGCCGCAATGCGCGTCGCGACCGACCTCGTCGACGAGGGCAAGATCGACAAGTCCGAGGCGTTGCGGCGGATCGAACCCGCCCAGCTCGACCAGCTGCTGCACCCCGCGATCGACGCATCCGCGAAGGGCAAGCCGCTCACGGTTGGCCTCAATGCCTCCCCTGGCGCGGCCGTTGGCGCGATCGTGTTCGACGCCGATACCGCTGAGGCCAAAGGAAAGGCCGGCGAGGACGTCGTACTCGTGCGGTGGGAGACGACCCCCGATGACATTGCGGGCGTTATCGCTTCGCAGGGTGTGCTGACCGCGCACGGCGGTATGACCTCGCACGCGGCCGTCGTCGCGCGCGGCATGGGCAAGCCTTGTGTCGCCGGCGCGTCCGGGATCCGGCTCGACCCGCATGCGAAGTCGCTCACGATCGGCGACAAGGTCCTACAAGAAGGCGACATCATCACGCTGGACGGTTCCACCGGCGAGGTCTTCGACGGCGCGCTCCCGCTCGTACCGCCGCAGGTCAACGCGGACTTCGAGAAGATCGTCGAGTGGGCCGACGAGGTACGGCGGCTCGGCGTACGCGCCAACGCCGACACCGGCGAGGACGCCCGCAAGGCTCGCGAGTTCGGCGCCGAAGGTATCGGCCTGTGCCGCACCGAGCACATGTTCATGGACAGCTCCCGGCTGCCCGCCGTGCGCAAGATGATCCTGGCCGACGACGAAGACGCCCGCGAGCTTGCACTCGCCGAGATTCTGCCGATGCAGCAAGCAGATTTCGAGGAGATCTTCCGCGCGATGAGCGGCCTGCCGGTCACGATCCGGCTGCTCGACCCGCCGCTGCACGAGTTCCTGCCGCCGCTGCTCGACCAGGCCCTCACCGTCCAGCGGCTGGAGCTCACCGGCGCGAGCGAGGAAGAGGTCGCCAAGGCCGACGGCCTGCTCAGCCGCGTCAAGAAACTGACCGAGACCAACCCGATGCTCGGCACCCGCGGGGTTCGGCTGGCACTGCTCTACCCGGAAATCCCCGAGATGCAGGTCCGCGCAATCGCGCGGGCGGCGCTGAAGGTCGCCGAGGAGGGTGGTGACCCCAAGGTCGAGATCATGATTCCGCTCGTCGCGTTCTCCACCGAACTCGAACGCACCCGCGACATCGTCGACGAGACAATGACCGACGAGTTCAACCGGGCCGGCAAGTCGCTCCCCTACACCGTCGGCACGATGATCGAGCTGCCGCGCGCCGCCGTCCGCGCCGACCACATTGCCGAGCACGCCGATTTCTTCAGCTTCGGCACCAACGACCTGACGCAGACCTCGCTGGGTATCTCCCGCGACGACGCCGAAGGCAAGTTCCTCGCCGCGTACGTCGACGAGCAGCTCGTGCCCGCCAACCCGTTTGCCTCGATCGATGTCGACGGCGTCGGCGAGCTGGTCCGCATGGGCGTCGAGAAGGGACGCAGCGTTAAACCAGAGCTCAAGACCGGTGTCTGCGGCGAGCACGGCGGCGATCCCGCCTCTATCGCGCTGTTCGAGAGCATCGGCCTGGACTACGTCTCCTGCTCGCCATACCGCGTGCCGATCGCTCGGTTCGCCGCAGCCCGCGCCGTACTCGGCGACAAGTAGCGGTCATGCTGACCGGTCGTTTCGGAATCGACATCCCGCAGGGAGGTACGACGCCCGGCGCCGGCCAGCAGCTCGTGCGGTTCACCTCCGAGGCTGAACGCCGCGGATTCACCAGCCTGTGGGTCACCGACCCGCAGGCGCCCGGCGCGCTCAGCCCGCTCGAGACGCTGTCGGTGGCCGCTGTGTCGACCTCCTCGGCGTCACTGGGAGTCGCCGTACTCATCACGCCGTTGCGATCCCCGATCCACCTCGCGCGTGAACTCGCGACGGTCGACCGGCTCAGCGACGGCCGGCTGATCGCCGGTGTGGGAATCGGCAACGACCGTGCCGCGCCTGCCCGGCACGGCCTCACGGTCAACCGCCGAGTGACCGAGTTCGAGCGCGGGATCGTCCTGTTGCGCGAACTTCTCGAGCAGCAGACCGCCTCGTCGGATGGGCCGTGGAACCTCGACCAGGAGCGGCGCCCGCTCGAGCCGGTGCAACGCCCCGGTCCGCCGATCTGGTTCGGCGCCCGTACGCCGCCGGCCTTGGAGCGGACCGCGCGACTGGGCGACGGCTTCATCGGGGCCGGGTCGATGTCGACCAGAGACTTCGAGACGGCGCTGGACCTGCTGCGCCCGCACATCGAGGAGCGACCGGACTTCCCGATCGCGAAACGGGTTTATCTGCACGTAGGGGCGAAGACCAACGCCACCTGGTCGGCCATCCGCGACTGGTTTGGCTCGCACTACGGCAATCCGAACCTCGCCGAGAAGGTCGCATTGTGCGCCGAACCGGGCGAGGTCATCGACGCGCTGACGCACCTGCTGGGCCTCGGCGTACAGCATCTCGTGCTCAGCCCCGTCCTCGACGACTACGACCAGATGGTCGCGCTCAGTGAGAGCGTCTTACCTCACGTCACCGCGTCCTGACGCTGCGCGACTGGCGCGGTTCTCACGGACGCCGCGGTCACGCGGTGCGCAGGAGTTTACCTACCGGCGACCTGGGGAAGTCTCGAACGAAACACGCGACCGGCAGAGTTTGGCCCATGGATAAAGAACTTTTAGAGACCAGCCTCGGGCTGGTTGACGAGGCAGAAGACGGGCTCACGACTCGCTTTTACGAGATCCTGTTCGAGCGCTACCCATCGGTCCGCCCGATGTTTAGCACCGACACAGCGCCACAAGCGAAGATGCTGCGCGAAGCGATCATCGCGGTGCTCGATCATCTCGACGACTCCGCGTGGCTGAGTAACACGCTAGGTGCTCTCGGCGCGAAGCACGCGTCGTTCGGCGTCACGGCGCCAATGTACGACGCCGTCGCAGAGTGCATGATCGCCGCCATGGAAGAGATCGGCGGCGCTCAGTGGACATCGGCGATGACCTCGGCCTGGTTGGAAGCACTGGGCGCGGTCGCGTCGCTGATGATGGCCGGTGCCACCGAGGAGTCAGTCGCGGTCTAGAGCGACGAGCGTGCCGCCGTCGATCACTTCACGCAGCCGGAACTTCTGCACCTTACCGGTCGGCGTCATCGGCAGCTCGTCGCTGACGTACCAGGTCGACGGCACCTTGTACGGCGACAAGCTGGCACGACAGTGCGCTTCCAGCGAAGCCCGAAGATCGGCCCGCGGTTCGCCGCGCGGCCTGATGACCGCGGCCACGGTCTCGCCCCACTTCTCGTCCGGCAGGCCGAGCACGACGGCCTCCAACACCTCCGGGTGACGGACCAGGATCGACTCGACTTCGGCCGGTGCGATGTTCTCGCCACCACGGATGATCATGTCTTTCAACCGCCCCGTCACGGTCACGAAACCACGCTCACCCATAGTGCCAAGGTCACCCATATGCAGCCAGCCGTCGGCGTCGATGGCTGCGGCCGTGGCGTCTGGTTTGCCGTAGTACTCGAGCATCTGCTGCGGGCCGCGTGCACAGATCTCGCCCACGTCGCCAAGCGGCATGGTCTCCCCCGTCGCGGGGTCGGTGATCTTGCACTCGACCTGCGGGATCGGCCGTCCGACGGTCGTCAGCTGGTCCTGCAACGAGTCGGTACGCCGGATCGCGGTCAACACCGGCGCCAGCTCGGTCTGGCCGAACAGGTTGTGCACGGTCGCGCCGAACAGCTCATTGGCCGCCTCAATCATGACGCTCGGCACCGTGGCCGCGCCACCCATGATCGTGCGCAGCCTCGGAGCGGGCTTGTCCGACGCCCGCTGGGCTTCAATGAGCGCGCCGAGCACCGTCGGGACGAAGAACAGGACACTCACTTTCTCGTCCCGCATCAGGTCCAAAACGACGTCGGGGATGAACTGCTCCACGAGTACGACGCCGCCGCCCAAGCACACCGGCCCAAGAGTGCTGATAATGCAGGAGGCGGTGTGGAACATCGGCAACGGGTTGAGGCACATCGCGCCGGGTTCGGCCTCGGTGACGTCCATGGTCATCTTGGCATTGTTGACCAGCGAGCGGTGCCGCAGCAGGACACCTTTCGGGTCACCAGTGGTGCCGGACGTGTATTGCAACATGGCGGGCGCGTCGGGGCTGATCGACCTCAGATCGGGCAATTCGGAGTCCGCAGGCAGACCGGCAAGATCGGCCAGGCTGATGACATGCTCAAGGTAGGCGCGATCGGGACGCGCGCTCTCCAGCACGCTCTTCATGTCGTAGGCGCGCGACGTTTCGGCATATATCAGCAGTCTCGCCTTGGAGTCGTCCAGCGCGTAAGCCAGCTCGCGCTCACGCAGGACCGGGTTGAGGGCCACGAGGGTGACTCCCGCGAGGCCCGCGGCGTATTCCACGATCGGCCACTCAATGACGTTCGGCGCCCACATGGCGACGAAGTCCCCCGGTGCGGCGTACCCGAGGATCGTCGATGCGATCGCACGAGCTTCGCCAAGCAGCTCGGCGTAGGTCAGCCTACGAGCCTCACTCGTGCCGTACGCCGTACCGATGATCGCCACTGCATCAGGGGTTTTGGCAGCCTGCGCGGTGAGCAGTCCACCAACGGTGAGCTCAAGAAGCGGAGCCGACGTGTCGGCTGGCCAGTAGGACTCGGTGAGTGTCTGCATCGTCATCAATGCCCCCCGTTGGTAGGTCGGATGGTCAGTCGGGTTAGTGCACCGGCACTGCGAACTGCTGCTGGATCTCGCCAACCACGAGCTGCGCGGTCTCGGCACAGGCCGTGGTGCCGCCGTTCGCGTATTCCTTGACCCCGTCTCCCACGTTCCACAAGTTGTCGATCGGTGTTGTGTGTGGGAGGTCGAAGCCGGCGACCGCGCGTTGTGGCGGCCAGCCGTCCCTGGTCACCGCAACGGACAGAATGCGCGCTTCGTCGAAGCCCGGCACCTCGCGTCGTAGCTCCTCCATCAGGATCTGCGTCTCGGCTTCCTCGTCGAACTGCCCCACCGATGGCTTGGGGACCGACGTGCCGACATACAGATTCCACGGGTACGGCGCCATCTCTGGGCAGATGTCGGTGAAGTTCGCCAGATAGCAGAGCCGATCGGTCTTGGCGAAGCTGACCATTCCCGGCGCCTCGATGAGCCGCCGCTCGCTGGCGAAGTTGACGGTGATCATTGCCGTCGGCCGGTCCGTACGGCGCACTTCTGCTCGGTAGTCCTCGGGCAGATTGTCCGGACCGACGAGGCTGACCGTCGCCGCCGGGCCGGCATCGCTGACTGCAAAAGCACAGCGAACCTGCACGGTCTCGCCGTCGCGCCGAATCGTCGCGCCGATGACCTTGCCGTCCTGAACCGACAGCGACTCGACCTCTGCGGACAGCCACACTTGGCCGCCGTCTCGCTCGATAGCACGAACCAGCGACTTCCAGATGCCGATGGTGCCTTCTGGGCAGAATCCGAACGTCTTGAACGCACTCTTGCGGGTGAAGTAGGTCAGAAACACGCGCGCGGGGAGCTCGTCAGATCCCACGGCAAAGACCGACCCGCACATGTTGCGGAAGATTCCATGAACCGACTCGTTCTTTGTAAACTTCGCGACCCATTGGGCGGTAGTGAGCTCATCCTCCGGCAAGCCGCTGTCGCTGCGCGCGGCGCCGAGCACCTTGAGCAGCTTCGCTCCGCTACGGGTCATCTTCGACAGCAGTAGTCCCCAACCGCCACCTGTGACGTCTACTTCCTTGCCGCCTATGCGATACAGCAGCGGTGGGTGCGGTGAACGTACGTCGAAGTCGGCCCCGACCTCGCGGAACGTCTCCTCGGTGATGCCGCCGGTCTCGATGACGATCGCGCCGTTGTTGACCTTGAAACCGTCGATGTCGTTCGTCGACGCACGGCCGCCCACCTTATCTAGCCGCTCGACAACTAGCGTGCGATAGCCGAGGTGCTGGAGGCGAGCAGCGGCAAACAGGCCACCCGCGCCGGCCCCGATGACCAACGCGTCAAACGACTCCCCTGACGACTGCATGGGCGCTCCCGTCGTACTCTGGTATTCGGGAAAATTTAACACAGATTCAAAAATTTGGAACCTTTGGAAACTGGTTGTACTAAATTGACCAGAACCGTTAACAGTCCTCGGGAGGGCGACACAGTGACATCGACCCACGACGTGCAGGCGACGCATTCCGCGCCCGGCGCGCATGTCATCTTCAACGCGGAGCATGACGCGCTGCGTGCTTCGATCCGCTCGTTCGTTGACCGCGAGATAGCGCCGAACGTGACCGCATGGGAGCAGGACACCTTCCCTAACTCAATCGTGAAGTCCCTGGGCGACAACGGTTTCCTCGGCCTGTCCGTGCCCGAACAGTACGGTGGGCAAGGCGGCGACTACTTCAGCAACCTGGTACTGGCCGAGGAGGTCGCGCGCGGCGGCAGCGGTGGTCTGCTTATGGGGCTCTCGGTGCATACCGACATGGTGATGCCGCCGATACTCGAGTTCGGCACCGAGGAGCAGAAGCAGCGTTGGGTTCGGCCCGGCGTCGCCGGCGACATGGTGTTCAGCCTCGGCATCACCGAACCTGACGCGGGTTCCGACGTCGCCGGGATCCGCACACGCGCCGTGCGTGAAGACGGCGGGTGGCGAATCAATGGCTCCAAGACCTTCATCACCAACGGGCACCGCAACTCGATGATCCTGCTTGTGACGAAGACCGACCCCTCCGCCGGTCACAAGGGATTCACCCTCTTCTTAGTACCGATGGACACCCCCGGCGTCGTACGCCAGGCAAAGCTTAAAAAGGTCGGCATGCACGCCTCGGACACCGCCCTGCTGTCCTTTGACAATGTCTTCGTCGGCGACGACGCCGTGCTCGGCGAGGTCGGACAGGGATTCACCCAGATCATGTGGGAGCTGCAGGCCGAGCGGCTGATCGGCGCCGCCGGCTGCCTCGCCTATGGGCAGTATGCCTTCGACCGGACCGTTCAGTACGCGACGGACCGCCACACGTTTGGCCGGCCGCTCGGTCAGCATCAGGCGATCCGGCACAAGTTCGCCGATATGGCGACGAAGATCGAGGCGGCCCGCGCACTGATCTATCAGACCGCGCGCAGCTACGCCCGCGGCGACTACCCGGTCCGCGAGATTTCGATGTGCAAGTTGCTGGCGACCCAGACCGCGTGGGACGTTGCCGACCAGTGCATGCAGATCCACGGCGGCAACGGGTACATGGACGAGTACGACGTCTCACGCGTATTTCGCGACATCCGCCTCTATCGGATCGGCGCCGGCGCCGACGAAATCATGCTCGACGTCATCGGGAAGTCGTACGGCTTCTAGCGGTCTACCCTTGAGGATGGGAAGGCCAGTGCAGGATGCTCAAAGTATCGCTGTTGGGGGAACAGACCGTCGTCGACGACGTTACCGGGACAGCCCGGACGCGTTCGTCGCGAACCATTGCGCTCCTGGCGTTTCTCGCCTATCACGCCGATACGCCGCAGAGCCGTCAGCACATCGCAGGCTTGTTCTGGCCAGAATCGTCTAATGCTCAGGCATTAACCAACCTACGGCGGGAGCTTCACAAGCTTCGAAATGTCCTCGGCGTCGACAGCGCGCTTGCAACCACGCCAACTGACCTCTGCTGGCACGACACTGAGACGTGTGTCGTCGACATCCGTAGGTTCATCATCGAGCGTGCGCAAGCGTTGGGCGCGGCCGAAGCCGCCGACCCGATGGGGCTTTTGACCCACGCGACCGCTGCCATCGAAGCGTATCGCGGTGACATGTTGCCGGGCCTGTACGACGACTGGCTCCTCGAAGCAAGGGCCGATCTCGAACGCAGCTGCATTGATTTGTGCGACCTCGTGTGTGAGGTCCGGGCCGACTCAGGGGACCTGACCGCAGCAGTGAAGGCCGCCCGCAGACGAATAACGTTGGCCCCGTTGGAAGAGACCGGTTACCGGACGTTGATGCAACTGCAGGCCGAGCTGGGTGATCGCGCCGGGGCCGTGAGCACGTTTCACCGCTGTTGCTCCGTGCTCGAACGCGACCTAGGAGTCGAGCCCGACGAGGCCACTCGTCGTACGCTGCACGACCTGCTGTCCGGTGGTCAACCACCAAGGACAACACGCGCTCCGATCACGTCGGCTGTCGGCCGCTCTGGTATGGCAGTCGCACAGCTCGTCGGCCGCCATCGCGAAATTACGGTGCTGCAGTCGGCGTGGCGTGCAGCGGCCGCCGGCCGTCCCGGTCTCGCGCTCGTTCGCGGAGACGCGGGCGTTGGTAAAACGCGCCTCGTCGCGGAACTCTGCCGGGAAGCACGTAACCAAGGCGCCGTGGTAGCAACGACTCAGTGCTTCGGAACGTCAGGACGACTCGCACTCGCCCCTGTAGCCGACTGGTTGCGGACCCCGGACCTCCGAACGGCGACTGCCAACTTGGATCCAGTGTGGCGAGCCGAGGTCGATCGCCTCGTGCCGTCCACGGGTGATCGTGTTGAGCCCGCGGTCGCGGCGCGCGCCATGGTGGACGCCTGGCAGCGGCACCGCTTCTTCGAAGGGATGGCGCGCGCACTGCTCGGCGCCGGACGCCCGACCCTTTTGGTCCTGGACAATCTGCATTGGTGCGATATGACGACACTGGCACTCGTGACATTCTGCTTAGGGCTAGTCCACAACGCGCCGCTCATGGTGGCGGCCACGGTCCGTTCCGGTCTCGACGGTCAGCACGAGCTCACCAAGTGGATCGCCGGTATTCGGGCCGCTGGCCTGCTCACCGAACTTTCGCTCGGTCCCTTGGAGGCCTCGGACACCGCGCAACTGGCGACAGCAATATCCGGAAGGTCTATACCGGCGCACGACGCTGATCTGCTGCAGCAAATGACGGGAGGCTTCCCCCTGTACGTCGTGGAAGCGGCCCGGACAACGGCCGATCTCAACGGCGCGCCGCTCCCCGCTGGCGACTTCACCTCCGTTCTACGCGGCCGCCTTGAACAAGTCTCGCCGGTTGGTCGGGACGTCGCCGGCCTTGCCGCAGCGATCGGCCGGAACTTCACACTGGCACTGCTCACCGAAGCGAGTGACCTCGACGCGGACACCGTTGTGGGGGCCGTTGATGAGCTGTGGCAGCGACGAATCCTATACGAGTTGCGCGACGGGTACGACTTCTCCCATGACCTGCTGCGCGAGTGTGCCTACCTCCAGGTCAGTCCTCCGAAACGCTGGCTTCTGCATCGGCGGGTCGCGCAGGCGCTGGAGTCGATGTACGCCGATGAACCTGACTCGGTCTGCGCCCAGCTTGCGGAGCAGTATTCGCGGAGCGGCCACCCAGAGAAGGCGGCGTCATACTTCACACGCGCCGCCGGCATCGCAGCGGCCAGGTTTGCGCATACCGAGGCGATTCGGATGCACCGATCGGCGTTATCGGCTGTGCTTACGATGCCCGAAGGCAACCTGCGAGACCGGCGAGAGCTGGCGATTCTCGAGGGAATGGCAGCCCCTCTCAACGCTAGGTTCGGCTATGCCTCCGCGAGCCTGCAACAAACTCTCTTACGCACGATCGAACTCGCCGAGCGGCTCCATGACGAGGGCTCGGAGTTGACCGGGCTCATCGGCCTGTGGACATCGCAGTTCGTTCAGGGAGACATCAGCGGCGGGCACCGTACGGTGACGCGGGTGCTGGGCTTGGTCGAATCCACGTCCGAGTTGAGCGGTCCGGCGCACTTTGCCTTCGGCGGATCGATTATGAGTCTGGGCAAACCGGCTGAGGCACTCGTCCATTTTGAGCTCGCCGCTCAACTCACCCGCGGCGCCGCGTCACTGAGTGTCGGCACTCGGCCGGACGTGCACGGCAAGGCATGGTCGGCTCACGCGCACTGGCTGCTCGGCCATCAAGACGCCGCCATCACCAGCGCGCGTGAAGCGATCGCCGACGCACGCTCGATTAAGCATCCATATAGTCTCGCGGTCGCCCTGGCCTACGGAGCAATAACACATCAGATGAGCGGCAACATCTCTGAGCTCCGTGCTGCGGTGAGTGAGCTTCGCGACCTGTGCAAGCGGTACGACTTCGCCTACTACCGCGAGTGGGGTCGCGTCCTCAACGGATGGTCGCAGGAGGGCAGTTCAGGCTTCACGACAACCCAACTCGGAATTGCGCGTCTCAAAGCGGAAGGGTCATTCGCGAGGATGCCGTACTGGCTCTCTCTTCTCGCCGACTTATATGAGCGCGACGGCAACCCGGACGCCGCCAGCGCCGTCCTCGATGCAGCCATCATCGACGGGTACGCGCGCACCGATCAGTGGTGGCTGCCCGAAGTCCTGCGAATGCGCTCGCGTTACGACGATCAGACCGCCGCGATCGCGCGGCTTCGAACAGCGGCCCAGATGGCACGCCTTCAAGGCAGCGTCGCTCTGCTCCGACGCTGCGAACGGGACCTCGCCGAGCGGCGCACGCGACCGGCATCAAGCGTTCCGCCAATTGCGTGATCGACGCCGTTTCGCGAACGTTTTGGGAACGCACGATTCCTAATGTGGGCATGCGCAAGTCACGCAAGCCACGCACAAAGGAGACGGTCATGACCACTACCGACACTAAGCCCACGTCAGCGCCATTCACGGATCTCGCATCCGTTATGCGTGGACCTGTCATCACCCCCGGCGATGTCGAGTACGACTCGGCGCGCGCGGTGTACAACGCCATGATTGATAAGCATCCAGCGGCGATTGCCTTCTGTCGTGATACCGCAGACGTGGTCTCGTGCATGCGTTTCGGACGCGAACACGCAGTCGATCTCGCGGTTCGTGGAGGGGGCCACAATGCAGGCGGGCTCGGCGTCTGGGACGACGCGCTAGTCATCGACCTGTCATTAATGCGCAGTACCACGGTCGATCCAGCACATCACATCGTGCGCGTCGACGGCGGATGCACATGGGGCGACGTGGACCACGCCACCGTGCCGTTCGGGATGGCGACTCCCTCGGGTTTCCTGGCTTCCACCGGCGTGGGCGGCCTGACCCTCGGTGGCGGCGTCGGCTATCTCACCCGACGTTTCGGCCTGACTGTCGACAACCTCCTCGCCGCTGAAGTCGTACTCGCGGACGGATCCTTGGTCACTGCCAGCGACGCTTCACATCAGGATCTGTTCTGGGCACTACGTGGTGGGGGCGGCAACTTCGGTGTCGTCACGTCGTTTACCTTCCGCTGCCATGACATTGGCAATCACGGGGCAATCATTGGCGGACCAGTGCTCTACGACATCGCCGACACGGCTTCGGTTATGCGTTGGTACCGCAAGTTGCTACCGTCGTTGCCCGAAGAGCTTAGTGGCTGGATCGGACTACTCACGATTCCGCCGGCCGCACCGTTCCCCGAGCAGTTCTGGGGGCGCAAGGCCTGCGGAATCGTCTGGTGCTACACCGGTTCACACGATCGTGCCGACACAGTTCTGGAGCCGATCAAGAGCTACGGTTCACCGTTGGTAATCGGTATCCACGAGATGCCGTTCAACACGCTGCAGAGCGCATTCGACGGACTATATCCAGCGGGCCTGCAGTGGTACTGGCGCTCAGACTTCTTCCGCGACATCTCAGACGAGGCAATCGAGGCGCACTGCAAGTATGGCGCCATGCTTCCGACCGGCCATTCCACAATGCACCTCTACCCCATCGACGGGGCTGCCGCTCGTGTCGACCGCGAGGCCACGGCGTTTGCCTATCGAGATGGCGGTTGGGCGGGTGTCATCGTCGGCGTTGATCCTGACCCCGCGAATGCGGGCCCGATCACACAGTGGGCACGTGACTATTGGGAGGCGCTACACCCGACCTCTGCCGGCGGCGGCTACATCAACTTCCTGATGGACGAAGGCGCCGACCGAGTCAAAGCGTCGTACGGCGCCAACTACGACCGGCTCACCGACATCAAGGGTCGCTACGACCCACAAAATCTGTTGCATATAAACCAGAACATCCCGCCACTTACGGCCGGCACAGGCTGAGTGGGTTGTCATGCGCTATTTGGCAGATGAGATGTCAGTGCGGAATGGCCTGAAGCTTCCGACCGCTACCCGGGAGCAGGATTGAGGCAGCGAAGCCGCCGCCCGGACGGTCACCGATCTCCAGAACCCCGCCATGAGAGTGTGCGATTTCTCTGACCAGCGAAAGGCCAAGCCCGAACCTGCGCTTTGCCGTCCGATCGGTATCCCCAGGTTCGGAACCTACCGGCCGTCCCTGAGCGAACCGTTCGGTCAGCCTCGGCAGGTCTCGCGGATCGGCGCCCGGCCCGTTGTCGGCAACCCTAAGCCGGACCTGGCTGCCCCGTTCCGGCGTGACGCTGACCCAGATGGTGCCGCCCGCCGGGGTGTGTGAGATCGCATTGTCGACAAGGGCCAGCAGGGCCCGCCGTAACGAGACCGGCGAGCCCGCAACCACGGGCCGGGCGTCGACCTGTCGGACCATGCTCAGCCGTGACTGCTCGGCCAGCATGGACATCGAGCTCACTACGTCGTCGACAAGCGCACCGACATCGACGGGCTCCGCACGCGAGGGATCGTTACCGATCTGCGCGCTGAGGAGCAGCTGGTCGATAACCTCGCCAAGCACCCGACTGTCGTTCAGCAATTGCCGAATAAGGGGCTTCGCTGGATCGTCGACTGCAACCTTGTAGTCAAGAACTTGAGCTCGGGTGTGAAGAATGGTCAGCGGGGTACGCAACTCGTGGCTCGCATCCGCCACGAAGCGCCGTTGAAGCGCCAACGCGTCCGACAGTGGCCGCACGGCCCGCAACGCGGCAACCCACCCAATGATTCCGGCGATGACGATGCCGACCGCCCCCGCGATCAACACCGCATCAAAAACAAAGTTGTCGTCCCCTGGGGGTTCGCCAGGGCGGTGGTGATGGAATCCGGTCAGGAGAAATACAACCGCGGCCACGAAAATGACCGCGATGGC
This sequence comes from Antricoccus suffuscus, assembly GCF_003003235.1. Classification (NCBI taxonomy): domain Bacteria; kingdom Bacillati; phylum Actinomycetota; class Actinomycetes; order Geodermatophilales; family Antricoccaceae; genus Antricoccus; species Antricoccus suffuscus. Next base: position 102,089 of record NZ_PVUE01000012.1, on the reverse strand, counting down.
GCATGAGACGGCCACCTGGACGGCGACCCGCCTGGCTACTGAGCGCACCAAGGGCCGGTCCGCGCCCGTCACGGTCGTCGCGCTAGCGCCGTTCACGAGTCACCGAGCCGATAGCCCAGTCCGTGGACCGTATCGATGACGCCGCGGCCAAGCTTGCGCCGCAAGTAGTACACATAGGTATCGACGATGCCTTCGCGATCGTCTTGGTCAAAGGCAAGCCCGATCAGTTCGGTGCGGGTAAACACTCGTCCAGGATGGCGCGCGAGCGCGTGCAGCAGCGCACTTTCTCGACCAGACAGCTGTACCTCATCATCGTCGCCCGTCACCACCCGTCGCTCAGTTACGGCGAACCGCCGGCTACCGACCCGAAGTTCGTCTGCGGCGTATTCATGGTTTCGCCGGTTCAGCGCTCTCAGTCTGGCGAGCAACTCGGCGATCTCGAACGGTTTGACCATGTAGTCGTGGGCGCCGGCATCCAGCCCGTCGACCTTGTCCTCCAGGGTGCCCCGTGCCGTCAGGACCAGGATGGGGGTGTGTAGACCTTTCGACCGGATCCGCGCGACCAGCTCCAGTCCTTCGATTGCCGGGAGGCCTCGGTCGATGATCATGACGTCGAAGTCCCGGGTCAGCGCTAGGTGCAGGGCGGCCTGCCCGTCCCGCGCATGCTCGACCTGGTAGGTCTCGGACAGCACCTCGACCAGGAGCGGTCCAAGTTCGCGGTCATCCTCCACCAGCAGCAGGCGGGCGGACGGAGTCCAGTTCGACTCCGCCGCCGTCGAGTTACTCATTTCATCAGTTTGCTCTCAGATTTTGAGAATTCTCTAAGAACGCGCGGGCAGGCTTGAACAGAACACCAGCGATTTCAATATTTGAGATGGCAGAGGACAGATGACTGGAACACTCGGGACCCGGGCGCACTCGGACCTGCGACGCACACCGCCCATTTCGGCGTACGCCTACGAGTACCGACCCGCCGACCGCGTACGCAGAGAACGGCGGGTCCGCACCGTCGCGTGGTCTCTGACCGTTGCGAGTTTGATCGGCGTGGTCGTCCTGTGGCTGACCAACAGCGGGCTGCCAAGCACGTCGCTACCGGGTTCCACGACGACCGCGTTGGGCCGGGTCACCGGACTGCTGGCATCGGATCTTCTACTCATCCAGGTGCTCACGATGGCGCGTGTCCCCTGGCTGGAGCGCGCAATCGGGCGGGACAGACTCACACGCTGGCACCGCTGGGCCGGCTTCTCGTCGTTCAACCTGATGATTGCTCACATCATCCTGGTCACGGTCGGCTACGCGCAGTCGAGCGCCACAAACGTGTTGGCTCAATCGTGGGACTTCGTCGTCAACTATCCAGGCGTTCTGCTGGCGGTAGCGGGAACCCTCGCGCTAGTGATGGTCGTGGCGACGTCGCTGAGGGCGGCACGTCGGCGGATGCGTTACGAGTCATGGCACCTGCTGCATCTGTATGCCTACGTGGGTGCGGGCCTCGCCCTCCCTCACCAGCTGTGGACCGGTCAGGACTTCACCTCGTCGACGACGGTTTCAATTTTCTGGTGGGGGCTCTGGGGGCTGGCAGCCGGGGCCATCATCGCCTTTCGGATAGTCCTTCCATTGTGGCGGTCGGTCCGGCACAAGCTACGAGTCTCCGGGGTGATTGCCGAGGCGCCCGGGGTCTATTCGGTAGTGATGTCCGGTCGCGGTCTTGATCGCATGGGCTTGCAGGCGGGCCAGTTCTGTCAATGGCGTTTCCTATCCGGCCGCGGGTGGTCGCGCGCGCATCCCTACACCATCTCGGCCCGCCCGTACCCCGACAGTCTGCGGATCACCGTCGAGCAGGCCGGCGACGGCAGCCACGCAATCGGGTCGCTCCGTCCGGGGGTGCCGGTCCTGTTCGAAGGACCGTACGGCACCATGACGGCCGACCGGCGCACGAAGCGCGACGTCCTGCTCATCGCGGCCGGTGCGGGTATCACGCCGATGCGCGGACTTGCACAGTCAATCTGCGCCGAGCCGCCAGCCGGAGGACCTGGCGGGCTCCTGCGTCCGTCCGTGGTGGTCGCGCATCGGATTCGCAGTCATCGAGACGCGCTTTTTGTGGACGACTTCGCCGATCTCGCGCGGTCCGGCCGCTGTCGATTGATACAGCTCGTGGGTCGCCGGGGCCGAGCCGGTGGTTGGTTACCGAGCACGTCGCGGCCGGCGCTCGCGGTCCTGCGCGACCTCGCGCCGGACATCGACGAACGCGCGGTCTACGTATGCGGCAACGACGACTGGATGAGCGCAGTCCGCAAGTCGCTTGCCGAAGCCGGTGTAAAACCCGCGCAGATTCACTGCGAGAGGTTCGCTACCTGATGCCGAATATAACTAGAGGAGGGACTCCCCGATGAGACGAATAGCCTTCGCTATTGGGACCACGCTTACGTTGTTGTTCCTGTTGTTCAGTTACCGCACCAGCTCCCTCGGCCCGGCGGCCGTGACAAGCTCCGCATCGCAGACCGCGCACGTCGAGACAACGAGCCCGAGCCAAAGCGCGGGGGCGGGGGCCGCAACACCTCAGGCAAGCGGCGGTTCGGCTGCCGGCACGTCGAAGAAGGTCGACGGCAAGCTTGTGCAGACCGGCTACGGGCCGATGGTCGTGCAGATCGTTGTGACCGGCAACAAGATCACAGATGTCCAGGCCATCACCTATCCAACCGCCGGCGGCCGGACCGAGTCGATCAACTCGAACGCGTTACCGATACTGCGGACCGAAGTCCTCAAGGCGCAAGGAACAAAGATCGACGGTGTCAGCGGCGCGACGCACACGACCGACGGTTATCTCAGTTCCTTGCAGTCCGCGCTCGATCTCGCCGGTCTGAAATGAGCATCCAGTGACCGATGAGGCCCCGCTGTCGGTGTTCAACGAGATGATCATGGGCCTCCCTTTCAGCTTGCACGTCCGGGGCCCAGCGGACCGGGAACGCCTCGATTCGGCGGTCGAACAGGTATGGGAATCTCTGCGTACTGCCGATGCCACCTTCAGTACGTACAAGTCCGACAGCGCAATCTCCCGCCTGAACCGCGATGAACCCTTGGAACCGGACGAACGTAACGATGTCGACGGGGTACTCGACCTCGCCGAAGAGATCCGCGTCATCACCGACGGCGCATTCGACGTACGCCATTCCGGGATCGTGGATCCTGCGGGAATCGTCAAGGGCTGGGCCGCCGCGCGCGCCGCCGAGTTTCTGCGGCCGTTGGGGGTCGGGTACTACCTCAATGCCGGTGGCGACATCGTCCTTCACGCGTCCTGTGACCAGCCCGCGTGGCGGATCGGAATCGAGCATCCGCTTGACCCCAGCGGTTTGCTGGCAATACTCGAGCTCCCGGGCGGCGCGGTCGCCACCTCTGGCTCCGCTCACCGGGGCAACCACATTATCGACCCGCACACTGGCGCGCCGGCGACCGGATTTGCGCAAGTAACGGTCGTCGGGCCGTCGTTGGTCACCGCCGATATCGCGGCCACCGCCCTCATGGTGACCGGGTCGGTCAACTCACGAATGTCCACCTGGCTCGAGGGGTACGAAATTCTCGCCGTTACCCGTGACTCTCGGGCCGTCGCCACCCGAGGCATGTCCGACAAGCTCGTCACCGAGCTGGCACACCAGACCTTCGATCTGTGATCAGCACGGCATCGGGCGCGGCCTTCGAAAGCCGGTGCGCCTGCGACCGACTAGCCGCTGATCCCCATCCCGCCTGAAACGCCCCAAGCTTCGGCCGTGACGTATGCCGCGTCGTCTGAGGCCAGAAACGCTATCGCCGGGGCAATCTCGTCGGGAGTGCCGAGCCGGCCGAGCTGGGTGCCCGCTCTCATCGCGGCAATCATGCGTTCCCCAGGCTCACCGGTCGCCCTGATCTCGTCCAGCAGCGGGGTGTCCACAGGCCCGGGTAATACGACGTTCGCGGTAATGGCAAACCTGGCATTCTCGCGGGCAATCGACTTGGTGAACGCGATGACACCACCTTTCGCGGCGGCGTAGACGGCGTTGCCCGAGGAGCCGATCCGGCCGGCCTCCGACGAGACGTTGATGATGCGACCGAACCGCTGGCTCTGCATATGCGGCAAAACCGCTTGCGTGCACGCGAAGACGCCTTCGAGGTTGACAGCGAGTAGCTGTCGCCACTGCGCGGGCGTCACGTCGGTGAACCACGCGAACGAGTCGTAGCCGGCGTTATTGACCAGGATGTCGACGTCACGGCCGGACAGTGACGCCGCGACGGCCGCCGGTTCGCTGACGTCCAGCTGCAGGGCCTCGCCTCCGACCTCGCCGGCTATCGAGACGGCGGGCTCGAGGTCGCGGTCCACGACGATGACCTGCGCGCCATCGCGAGCCAGTCGTCGGCAGATCGCAGCTCCTATACCGCGACCACCTCCGGTCACGATCGCGGTGCGCCCACGCAGACTTGCCATATCAGCGTCCGGTGAACTTCGGTGCGCGCTTCTCAATGACCGCAGCAAGCCCCTCGCGGGCATCGGCGGTACCCGACAACGCGGACACCGTTGCGGACTCATCCGGCAACGCGGTCTCGACCGAGCGGCCCACGCCGTCCCACAGCAGCCGCTTGGACTCGGCGAGCGCTCGCGGTGCACCGGCCGCCAGCTCGCGAGCAAGGTCGAGGGCGGCATCCATGAGCTCGTCGTCCGGTACGACGCGGTTGACGATTCCGAACTCCTTCGCCTCGGCAGCGCTCAAGATCGGGTTGAGAAGTACGAGCTCCATCGCGCGACGCAGCCCCACAAGCCTGCTGAGGGTTACCGACACTCCCGCATCCGGGGCCATCCCCGCACGGGTCGCGCCGGGAAGGAACTTCGCGGACTCCCCCGCCACCACAAGATCGGCCGCGCACGCGAGGCCGAATCCACCACCGCCTGCCGCAAACCCGTGCACAGCCGCGATAACCGGCGCCTGCAACCGCATCAAGGCAGTGGTCGAGATCTGCAGCCAGGAGGTCGCCTGCCGCAGATAGTCCGGCAGCCCCTCACCCTTGCTGGCGAAATCCTTGATATCCCCACCGGCGCAGAAGTTGGGGCCCTCGCCCGATAGGATCAAAACCCGCAAATCCGCGCGGCCATGGCATTCCATCAGCGCGTCATACAACGCCCGCAGCAACGGCACCGTCATCCCGTTGGACTGGTCCGGACGGTTCAGCCGTAGCCGGCCGATCCCGTTATCGATGTCCAAGAGTACAAGTCCCATTGCCTAAGCACCTCACATCACAGACGTATCAAACGAAAAATCTAATCTATATTAAAATGACAGCGGTGCGGGGCGCCAGCCCGGCGAACAGGTCATTTCGAGCTATCGGGAGCATCAGCACGTGACATCGAGTACGGCGCCCAAAAGACGCCCTCGCTCAGACACTGAGCCGACCGACAGCAGGGCGACGAAGGCCGACCGCACCCGCGAGCGGCTCATCACGGCCGCCGCGGCCATCCTGAGCACCAAGGGGTACGCCGGCACCCGGCTGTCCGATATCGCCGCAGAAGCGCAGATGCAAGCGCCGGCCATCTACTACCACTTCGCCTCCCGCGAGGACCTGATCCAGGAAGTCCTGGTCGAAGGGACCATCCGCCTCCGAGATCATGTCGAGCAGCGATTGGCCGCGTGTCCGGACGGTACGCCGGCGATCGACCGGATCGACGTCGCGATCGAGGCACATTTGACCGGCCTGATGTCGGGCACCGGGTTCGCTCACTCGGTCATTCGCAACCAGAGTCAGCTGCCGCCCGACATGCGCAGCCGACAACTCGTCGAGGAGCGCAAGTACGCCGCCACGTGGCGCAACCTGTTCGAAGAGGCGCACTCCGAGGGCAGCCTGCGTGACAATATCGATCCGCAGCTGGCGCGACTGCTGATTATCGGGGCACTCAACTGGGCCACGGAGTGGTGGAGCCCGGCGCGCGGCTCACTCGAGGCCGTCATCGAAACGGCACAGGCCATGGCGCATTCGGGGATCGCCAAGAGGCGCCGCAGGAGCAGGCCCGCGACGAAGCGCTGAGGGCCTCGCTACTCGCGCCACCGGTCCGCGGATGGGTCGAGCAACGCGCTCAGATGCTCATCGCGCAACCAGACGAGCGTCTCCAACTCCAGCGCGTCCAGATAGCGAACCTTGTCGCCGCGCAAGTCCTCTAGGCGCAACCGCGGACCATTGCCATCGTCGTTGATGCTAATTCGCACCGACGCGAACTCGCTCTCCACGATGCCGATCTCGCGGGACTGGTCCGAGGGCGGCCGATACGGTGCCATCGCTAGATCAGGAATCCGAGAGTGGGCACGGCGACCTCATTGTTGATCAGGACGACCTTTTTGTATGCCAGCCTCAGCGCACCGTCGATGAGCCTGATCCGGTACGTCGTACGGCCGGCCCAGACCTCGGTGCGGCGCTCGCGCGACTCGAGCAGCATAAAGTTCGCGCCCACCTCGCATTCCTGCGCGGCGCTGTCCAGCACCTCGATGTTGGAGATCATCCGGCGCAGGTTGGACGGCGGCGCCTGCGCGTAGCGTTTGCCTGTGCGTAGCTGTTTGAGCCGGGTCGAGATCCTGCCACGGTTGTCATACAGAATTGACATCTGAGTCGTCGGATCGTTGTCGGCGCCGTTGGCCGGCACCCAGTAGATCGCGTCGTCGGTCCAGAGCGACTCCCACGCGTCGTAGTCGTGCTCGTCGGCGTACCGCGCCTCCTGGTAGAGGAACTGCTCGATCTGCCGTATATCAGCGATCTGCGGGTCCATAGGAGTGACTGTCATTCCGCCTCCATCAGCGACTTGTAGTGGCCCCAGAACCCACGCATGCCCGTCTCGTCGGTCGCCGTCCCTATCTTGAAGCCGTTCTCGTCAACGCGCTCGCGGTCCACGCCACGACGGATGTCCAGCCATTCGGGCTTGCGCATCCCGACGCCGTATTGATTGCGCTCATACATCTCGGTGTCGTCGGCGAGCAGCATGCCCGCAGGGCCGACCGAACCCATGCACTGGGATACGAGCCGCTTGTTGATGTCGCCAGCTCCGCGCAGTTGTACCGCGGTGCTGCGCTGCACGCACTCGTGCGCCGAGAGCGGTTGAATCGCGAACACCTGGATCTCCGCGATAAATAGGTTGGGGAAGATCATCACGTGCGGCGCACCCTCGATCATGACGCGCTCGGCGTCCTCGTCTCCATACGCCTCGCGCATGCGCGAGGCGTATTCGAAGACACGCTCCTCGGTCGTGCCGAACCACCGCATCGGTTCGCCAAACTTCCGGAACTCCGGGCGCAGGTCGTTCTCGCTGTGCCCACCGCCGAGGTCACGGGTGACCGCCGTCGACTTGTCGCTGTAGAGCGCGCCGATCGGGCTCCCCGTCACGCCGAAGATCGCGCCGTGCACAAACTGCGGGTGGTAACCGTCGGTCTCGTTTTCGACCAGCAGCTTCCAGTTGGCGCCGGTCTGGTGCTTGAGCCACCCGGCTGTTAGTTCTGCCTTGCCCTCCGGGGAGAGCCCGGCCAGCCGGTCGAGCTCCCTCGCCGCGGCGCCGAGATGCTCGACAAGCGACGGCCCCTCCGAAGCGAAGCTCGCGAACACGAACCCTTGGTAGCTGTCGACCCGTGGCAGTACGCCGAGGCCGAGCTCCCCCTCGATGTTGCCCTTTCCGCCGTAGCCGCGGTTGAACGGGTAGCCGAGCAGGTCACCGTTGTTCTTGTATGTCCAGCCGTGGTACGGGCAGCGAAACGAGCTGGAGTTGCCGCGCTGGTCGTCGCACACCAGGTTGCCGCGGTGCGCGCAACGGTTGACCAGCACATGCAGCACGCCCTCACGATCGCGGCTGAGCACCAGGTCTTGAGGTCCGATCGCTGTGCGAACGTAGTCGTTAGGTTCTGGCACTTCGCTCTCGTGACCGACGAACACCCACGTCCGGTACCAGATCTTCTCCAGCTCCTCGCGGAAGATCTCGTCGTCGGTATATAGCGACCCGTGGACCCGCGTGGGCTCGATCAGTTGGTCGTACTTCGATGCCTTACCCGAGACTGTCGCCGTCACGGTGCCACCGTCCGGGCGATCTCTTCGGCCCGTTCAACGAGCAGGTACTTCTGAATCTTGCCGGTCGGGGTCGTCGGCAGCTGGTCGGACTCAAAGAAGATCACCTTCTTAGGCACCTTAAAGCGTGCCAGATTCTCCTTACATATCTGGAATATCTGATCCTCGGTTATCGTCGATCCAGGTGACCGCACGATGCACGCGCAGCCGGTCTCGCCCCACCTGTCGTCACGAATGCCGACTAGGTAGACCTGGCTGATTCCTTCCTGCGCGCTGAGCAGCTCCTCGATCTCGCGGGGCATCACCAGCTCGCCGCCGCTCTTGTAGAGCTCCTTGGTGCGGCCGGTGACCTCGAGGTAGCCGTCGGGTCGTACGACGCCGAGGTCACCGGAGTGCAACCAGCCATCACGCAGCGCCTCCGAGGTCTCCTGCGGCTTGTTCCAATAGCCGAGCATCGTCGTCGGCCCCTGTGACACCAGCTCCCCGACCTCACCTGCCGGCATGTCGTCACCGGTAATCGGATCGACCGCCTTGTAGGCCACCAGGGCGCCGTCCCCGGGCAGCGGAAGTCCCGCGACACCGCCGTACTTCGGCCGTCCCGCGGTCGTCGCGGTGAGCTCCAGCGGGTCTTCGGGGAGGGTCAGCGTCATCGCGCCACCGCACTCGGTCATCCCGTAACCGGTCACGATTTCGGAGATCCCGAACGCCTGCTCGACCTGCTGCCACAGCCATACCGGAGCGGGCGCGGCGCCCGAGAGCATCCCGGTCAGGCTGGAAAAATCGTAGTTGCCGCGGTCCGGGTGCTCGAGCAGTGCGACGGTCATCGTCGGCACACAGAGGATATCGGTGGCCTTGTGCCGCTCGATGCCCTCGAAGTAGCCGACCGGGCTGAACGACGTGAGTGGGATGATCGCGCCGCCGACGAATGTCGCGGACAGCAGGCCCTCGACGTACCCGAACATGTGATAGCACGGCAGCGAAAAGAGGATCCGCCAGCCGTCGTCGTAGGCACGGGTAAGGGCGCTCGCGTACGACGTACGCAGCACCGCGTCATGGGTGACCAGGACGCCCTTGGGCGATCCGGTCGAGCCCGAGGTGTAGAGGATGTCGCCAGGGTCATCGGGGCGGCTGCTCATGCCGTCCGATGCGCCAGGCTCGCCTTTCGACCCGAGCTGCTCGACGGTGAGGACGCCGTCCCGCTCGCGCCCGTCGGTCGACAGCTGTACGACGGCCGCAAGCTCGGTCAGAGCACTTTGGTCGCCACTGTCCCAGCCTGGGGCGATCTCATCGAGCATCTGCAGGTAGTCCAGGTCGCCGAACCCGGTCATGGTGATGAGCACCCGGCACTCGGACTGCGCGAGGACGTAGGCAAGCTCATCGCGACGGTAGAGGAAGTTGAACGGGACGGCGACGGCACCGACCCGCGCGATCGCGAACTTCAGCGGCACGAACTCAAGGTAGTTGGCCATGACCATGCCCACCCGGTCGCCTGGCTTGACACCAAGCGCGGCCAGTCCGTCGGCAAGCCGTCGTGACCACTCCGCCGTCTGCGCGTAGCTCAGCGTGCGATCGTCGGTGATCACCAGCGGTCGGTCGGCGTACTCCTGCGCGCATCGATCTAGCCAGCCGTCGAACGTGTACGGCGTCCACTCGGCAAACCGAGCCCGCAGTTGTGCACGCCGACTCTCAATGTCTTGTCCGGCATTAGTCATGACTGAGCCACCCATCTCTCCATAATCTAATACAGATTAGAATAACGGAGAGTCGGCGAACCGCAAGCCCGTTCGAAGTACGGGGCCGGATCGTCAGCCGACCGCCGACGTCGTGTCACGCAACCTGTTGATGCGCTGCTTGGCGGTGTGCGAGCCCCGCCCGACCGGCACTTGCGCGGTCGCCTTGCCCAAGCCGAAGCGCGGCATGTTGCCGTACACGACCTCTAGGTTCTGCGCAGGCACGTCGTACGTCTCGTGCCAGATGCCGACGATCCCGTCGTCACCGACGTTGCGCCGGAAGGCACGCCACGCCTCCGCGTGCGGTGCCTCGTTGTCGGAGGCGAACCGGCGAAGATGCTGCGAACTCTGCCAATAGGACAGCAGCAACGTCGTACGACCGAACCAGTTGTGAAATCCCAGCAGCCCGGCATCGGGATGGGTGACCAGGTGCTTGAGCATCCGCGGCATCGCATTGACGACCGGGACCCACTTGTCGGGTCGGTGAACTTTGTTGATCCGCATCCCGATGAGGAACACCGTGACGTCTTGATCAGGCTGGGCGGTATAGCGGCCGGCATAGACTTTCGACATGGTCGAGCTCCTTGAACGAGTCTAAGTAACACTGTTATAAAACAGCGTTATGTTATAGTTGTCAAGTGGCTAGACCAAAGATCTACGATGACTCCCTCCGCGACCAGCTGATCAGCCGGGCCGACCAGCTTCTGACCGAGGGCGGGGTCGAAGCGCTGTCGGTCCGCGCGCTGTCGGCTGCCGAGGGGACCTCGACGAACGCCGTCTACTCGCTGTTCGGGGGCAAGTCGGGCATCGTCAACGCCGTCGTCGCACGCGCATCGGCCAGCTTCTACGCCGCTCAGTGCGCCGTGGTTGATGGCACCGATGTGGCCGCAGACATCCTTGCTCTGGGGACGGCGTACTGGAACTGGGCGCTGGACAATCCCACGCATTACGCCGTCATGTTCGGCGGGCTGCTCAGCGGCTTCGAACTCGACCCGCAGACCGAGCAATCATGCGCCGCCACCATCGAGCCGTTGGCCGGCGCCGTACATCGCGGCAAGGTGCAGAAGCTCTGGCGGCGCGGCACCGAGGAAACGATCACGATGTCGTTGTGGGCCAGCGTGCATGGGCTTGTCGGCCTAGCGCAGCTCGGCCCGGACCAGATGAGCCGCAAGGACTGGGAGAAGATCCTCCGCCCGCACCTGCTGGCGATTTACCGCGGCTGGCTCGCTCCCCCGCGATAAGAAATGGGCCGCACCCAACCTCGGGTGCGGCCCAACTCGGTGGTTCGGGTGCTACTGCTGGCGAATCGGGTGACCGGCCGGTACGGCGCCCTCGAGGTTGGTGATCTCGTCCCACTTCGCGACGATATCGCCGAATGACGGCTGCTCTGCGAAGTTGACCGCGTTGGCCTGGAAGTAGGCCACACGCTGCACCATGCCGCCGCCGACGACGAACACGTTGGCCGTATCCGTGCAGTCCTCACTCATCAACTGCACCATGACCGGCGCGACCAGCGCCGGTGCCAGCGCGCTGAGTCGCTCTTCGTCCATGATGTCCTCGGTCATGCGGGTCGCCGCGATCGGCGCGAGCGCATTGACGCCGATGTTGTACTTGCGTCCCTCGATGGCCAACACGTTGCTCAGACCGACGAGGCCGAGCTTGGCCGCGCCGTAGTTGGCCTGACCGAAGTTGCCATAGATGCCACTGGTCGAGGTTGCCATCGCGATACGGCCATACTTCTGCTCGCGGAAGTGCGGCCATGCGGCGCGGCTGACGTTGTATGCGCCGTACAGGTGCACCTTGAGTACGGCGTCCCACTCATCGGAGGTCATCTTGCCGAACGACACGTCGCGAAGGATGCCGGCGTTGTTGATGACACCGTGGATGGCGCCGAACTCTGAGACCGCGGTCTCGACGATCGCCTTGCCGCCCTCTTCGGTCGCGACGCTGTCATAGTTGGCAACCGCGATGCCGCCGGCCGCCTTGATCTCGTCGACGACAGAGTCGGCCATGTTGTGCCCGGCACCGGACCCGTCACGCGCGCCCCCGAGGTCGTTGACGACGACCTTCGCGCCTTCGCGCGCAAGCGCGAGCGCGTATTCACGGCCGAGGCCGCCTCCCGAACCGGTCACTACAACAACGCGGTCTTCGACTCCTGACATACTTTTTCTCCCTTTGGTTTTCGATACTTCGTTGAACGATTTCGAACACTTCGTTAAGAACGACGCTACGCGAGGGCGAAACCGTCGTACCCATCGGCGACAACCTTGTCGCAGATATCCCGATAGACATTAACGCCGCCGACGAACGGCATGAAGATGCGCGTCTTACCGGGGATATTAGCTCCCATGTACCACGAGTTGGCCTGTGGCATCAGCGTCATGCTGGCCGCCTCATTGACTCTATCGACCCACTTGTCCTCGGCCTCCTTGACTGGCTCGATCCGAGACATTCCGCTTTCGTCAAGGTGCCCGATCGTATCGGTGACCCAGTCGACGTGCTGCTCAATCGATACAATCATGTTGGAGAGCACCGAGGGGCTGCCGGGGCCGGTGATCATGAATAGGTTGGGGAATCCCTCAGACATAATTCCCAGATACGTCCGTGGTCCGTGCTCCCACTTTTCCTTCAAGGACCCGGCACCGCCCCGGATGTCGATGTTGTTGAGCGGACCGGTCATCGCATCAAAGCCGGTCGCAAGAATGATGACATCGAACTCGTAGTCCTTGCCGCCTGCGCGAAGCCCCTGAGCCGTAAACCGTTCGATCGGGCCGGCGTTGAGATCCACAAGGTGCACGTTGTCGCGGTTATAGGACTCGAAGTAACCGGTATCAACACAGCAGCGCTTGGTCCCGATGGGGTAGGTCTTGGGGCTGAGCAGCTCGGCGGTGTGCGGGTCGTCGACAATCTCGCGGATCTGCGAGCGGACAAACTCGGCGACAACGTCGTTGGCGGCGGGGTTGACGAGGGTGTCCTCGAACGCCGCAGTGATCTGCAGACCACCGTCCTCCCATCGCATCTGCAACGCCTTACGCGCATCCTCGGGCGTGAGCTCGCCGACGGTCTTGCCCGTGGCCTTCGGAACGATCCCGGCGCGCGAACGACGAAGGGTCTCCCGGATCTGCGGATAGCGGCTCTTGACCGCGGCTATCTCGTCCTCGGTAAGTGGGCGGTTGTTCGCCGGTATAGAGAAGTTGGGCGTGCGCTGGAAGACAGTCAAGTCGCCCACGGACGGCGCGATCTTGGTGATGGTCTGGATCGCGGACGAGCCCGTACCGACTACACCCACCCGCTTGCCGTCGAGGTCGACGTCCTCATGCGGCCAGCGACCGGTGTGGTAAATCTTGCCCCGGAAGTCGTCCATGCCGTCGAACTGCGGGATCTGCGACGAAGACAAGCAGCCGATTGCGGCCACGACGTATCGCGCTTGCACGATCTCGTCCTTGTCGGTGTGGACCGACCAGATATTGGCGGCCTGGTCGAACTCGAGACTGTCGACGCGCGTCTCGAACGTGATGTCCTTGCGCAAGTCAAAACGATCGGCGACGTGATCGGCGTACTTGAGGATGTCCGGTTGCGCGGAGTAGCGTTCCGGCCAGGTCCACTCTTGCTCGAGATCCTTGTCGAAGGAGTACGAGTAATAAACGGACTCGACATCGCACCGAGCACCGGGATAACGGTTCCAGTACCAGGTGCCACCGACACCGTCGCCGGTTTCGTAGACATGGCAGCGAAATCCTTTGGAGCGCAACGTGTGGAGCTGGTACATGCCAGCAAATCCAGCCCCGATGATGACCACGTCGTAGTCGAGGTTGGCGTCCTGGCGAGTGTCGCTTTTGGTGGCAGCTTGGGTCATCGGTGTCTCCTATACGCTCACGGTTCGGAGTTGGGCTTCTGCACCAACGCGCGATCCTGGCGCCCGATAGCGGTCAAAGTCATATCGTTAGTTAGTAACACAAAACCTCGACCGGCAATAGGGCGCGGGCCGGTGACTCCACAGAGGATCTACTTCGTGCTCTTCCCGATGAAGGCGGTGGCGACGTTGTCGAGCAGCCCATCGGGCAGGTCCTGCTGGTCGCCCTGGAAGATCGATATGACGAGCGACTTGCCGGCGCTCATCGCCAGAATCGTCACGTAGCGGTAACCGGCCGCCTTCGGGTCGCCGTTGTTGTCCGTCGACACTTCGCTGTCGCCGGCCCGTTGCGACAGCACGATCGCGACGGACCTCGACTGCATCGTGACTACGTCCGGGATATCGGCGTTTGCATTCTCGGCTGTATACGGCACGTCGAGCTTCGGCGTGGCGTTGTACATCGTGGACTCGTTGGCGACAGTGACACCGATGTTGCGTGCCTCGTCCAGGCAGGTGTCGAACCCAGGACTCGAGAATGCTTCGACGATGTCAGACGCGGACTTGTCGCTGTCGGTTAGCAGCGCCTCGGAGCGGCCCATCAGATAATGTGCACCCTTTTTGGCCGCATCCTTGTTGGCCGGGGGCTCGAGACCTTTCTTCACGTACATCGCGGAGGCCTTCGCGCTCTTCACGCCGTCGAATGTGACATCGATGCAGTCCATCAGCGAGCTGGGGCTGGGCGTGTTGTCCTTATCCCACGTCCCTTCGGGCAAGGAGCCGAGCACGCTACTGACCAGGCTGTCGCCGTCGGTTGCCGACCAGTCCGGTCCGAAATCCGCGCCACCGACCAAGATCGCGCCGGGGTTGCTGACGGCCTTGACCTCGGCCTGCGAGTTGACGAGCACGGTCAGCCAGACTCCGAGCGCAAGGACCACGAGTAGCGCGACGCCGCTGATAATCCACTTCGTCGCACCTGATCTTCTCGGCTTCGGGGAGATCCCGGGCGGACCGGGATTGATGGGGGCATGCAGCGGTGCCGTGCCCGAGCGCGGGGCGGAGGAGTACTGCGGCGCGACCATGGTCTGTTGCGGGCCCGGCCGCGCCTGCGTCGTACCGTTCGACGGAAACTCGCGCGTCGGCTGCCTTCCGTCGCGGTGCGGTAGGACGCCGGTCGCGGGGCGGGCGGCGATGATCAGCGGCGTCTGCGCCAGCCCCAACGCCATCTGGACTCCTTGCAGTGCCTGACCGAACTCCCCGGCGCTGGACGGGCGACCCTGCGGTTCCTTGTCCATGGCGTGCTCAAGCAGCCATGCCACCTGATCCGGTACGCCGAGCACTCGAGCATCCGGCGGTGGGTCTTGCACGACTCGCAGCAGCGTCGCGGCGATGTTTTCGTCGGTGTCCTTGGTGAACGGCGCGTGTCCCAACAGTGCCGCCAGCAGTGTCGTCGCGAGCGAGTAGACGTCCGAGCGCGCGGTCGCCGGCGCACCACGCAGCACCTCGGGGGCGGCGAAGCCGGGCGTCGCGACGACCTCACCCGTGCGCGTCAACCGCACGTCCGCGTGCTGGGCCTGCCCGAAATCAGCGAGCCGCGGTACGCCGTACCCGTCGAAGAGCACGTTCGCCGGCTTGATGTCTCGGTGCAAGATGCCCGCGTCGTGTGCGGTCTGCAGCGCACCGCACATCCGTACGCCGAGATCGAGGACTTCGGCGTACGGCATCGGCCCGCCGTACTCGACTCGATCCGACAGTGCACCGCCCTCGCACAGCTGCATGACGAGGTAGGGCTCGCCCGCAGACGTCGTATCGGCGAGGTAGACCGGCACAATGTTGGGGTGACCGGAGACCATGCCGAGCGCGTGTCCCTCACGGGCGAATCGTTCGGCGGTCGTCGCATCGAGCCGAGTTGCCAAGAGCTTGACCGCCACCACTCGGCGCAGCTGGTCCTGGATCCCCCGGTAGACCACACCACTGCCGCCTTGTCCGATCACCGAAAGGTCGGACAATCCGGCGATCTCGGGCAATGAAGACATGGGGTCCAGCATAGGGTGGCGACACGATTCACACCGAATTACGCCGATGGAAGGCGCGCCACATCTTGCGGTCGGTAACCTTCCAACGTGACTTCCACTTCACGCGTCTATCTGACCCGGCTCGCCGGGCTACCGGTATATGGGCCGCTCAGCGATCGAGTGGGCAAGATCCGGGACATCGTCGTCACGCTGCGCACGGACGCTACCCCGGCTCGCGTCGTCGGTCTGGTCGTCGAGATCAGTCGCGGCCGACAATCCTTCGTACCCATCTCCCGGATGACCTCGGTTGATACCCACGCACTCGTGTTGTCGTCGGGGACGGTCAGCGTACGACGGTTCGAGCAACGCCCCCAGGAGCTACTGGTGATGGCACAGCTGCTGGATCGCACCGTCACGGTGAAGTCCAGCGGAAAGCAAGCGCTGCTGGTCGATGTGGCGATGGAACAAAACAGGGCACGCGACTGGCTGCTGATGCGAGTCGCCGTACGCGAACGCGGCGCCAGCCGTCTCGCACCGCGACGCGGGCACATCATCCAGCTCGACTGGCACGATATCTCCGGCATCGCTGTCCAACGGGACCCGCAAGGAGCGCACGCGCTGCTGGAGGAGTTCGAGGAACAGAAGGCTGCGGACGTCGCGGCCCGGATCCGCGACCTTCCCGACCGCCGACGGCAGGAGATCGCCGAAGCCCTCGATGACGACCGACTCGCGGACATTCTCGAAGAACTGCCGGAGGACGACCAGCGCGAAATCATCGCCAACCTCGATGAGGACCGCGCCGCCGACGTACTCAGCGAGATGGATCCGGACGACGCCGCGGACCTGCTCGGTCAGATGACGATCGTGGATCGAGATCGGCTGCTGAGCCTGATGGAGCCGGACGAGGCGCAGGCCGTCGAACAGCTCCTCGGCTACAGCAACGACACCGCGGGCGGAATCATGACCAGCCAACCGGTGATCTTGCCCCCGGACACGACGATCGCCGAGGCGCTGGCCATCGTTCGCCGCGAGGAGTTCAGTCCGGCACTGGCCAGCCAGGTGTACGTCGCCCGGCCGCCGTCCGCGACGCCGACCGGCAAGTTCCTCGGCGTCGTACACATTCAGCGGCTCCTTCGCGAGCCGCCCTCGGAGCTCATCGGCAGCGTCACCGATACCGCGCTCGAACCGTTGCGCCCGAGCGCGACGCTGCCGGAGATCACCCGCTATTTCGCAACGTACAACCTGGTGGGTGCGCCGGTTATCGACGAAATCGGCCGGCTACTCGGCGCGGTGACCGTCGACGACCTGCTCGATCACCTGCTCCCGAAGGACTGGCGGGAGGACGAGGATGGCTGAGGGTAACGACGAGCCGCGGACGAGGCGTGGGCGTGCCCGCGGGCAGGCTCGAGTCGACCGGCTTGACAGTCCTAAGGGCGCGAAGCGTCGGATCAGAATCGGTATCGATAACGAGCTGATAGGTCAGGTCTCCGAGTCCATCGCGCGGTTCATGGGAACCGGGCGGTTCCTGCTCATCCAGACGGTCATCGTCGTGTCGTGGATTCTCTACAACGTCGTCGCGGTGGGCAGCGCGAAGTTTGATGTCTATCCGTTTATCCTGCTCAACCTGGCATTTTCGACCCAGGCGGCGTACGCCGCGCCCCTCATCTTGCTGGCTCAGAACCGCCAGGAGGCACGGGACCGGGTAGCCCTCGAGGAGGACCGCTCACGGGCGGTGGCCTCGAAGGCCGACACCGAGTTTCTCGCTCGTGAGCTCGCGGCCCTGCGACTGGCGATCGGCGAGCTGGCTACCCGCGACTTCGTGCGCTCTGAGCTCGCGCGGCTGGCGGTGCCCGAGACTGATGGCGACCGAGATCGAGAGCGGAAGCCGAGCAAGGACTCGAAGAAGACAAAGGGTTAGCGGCCGGCCCTCAAGTCGGCAAGACCCAGCAGACAAGGGCAACACCGACGGTCGCGCGAGCACGGCGATCCGCCCGGACGTAGCATGGGTTGTTCCCGTTGTCGTAATTCAAGGACGCTCATGCAATCCGGTGCTACCACAGTCGACCCTGACAAGATCAACGCCGCTCTAGCGACCGTCAACGACCCGGAGATCCGACGTCCGCTCACCGAAATCGGGATGATCAAGAACGTCGATATCGATCCTTCCGGTTCGGTCGCCGTGACGGTGCTGCTGACCGTGAGCGGGTGTCCGATGCGCGACACGCTGGTGCGTGACGTGAGCAACGCGGTCGCGACCGTCCCGGGCGTCACCGATGTGCGGGTCGACTTCGACGTGATGTCTGACGAACAACGCACCGAACTGCGTAAGCAGTTGCGTGGCGACTCCGCCGAGCCGGTGATTCCGTTTGCCCAGCCCGGCTCTCTGACCCGCGTGTACGCCGTCGCGTCCGGCAAGGGTGGTGTCGGCAAGTCCAGCGTCACGGTCAACCTGGCCGCTGCGATGGCGGCCCAAGGCCTGTCCGTGGGTGTGGTCGACGCCGACATCTACGGCTTCTCGGTCCCCCGCATGCTCGGCGTCACGGCCCGTCCGACACAGGTTGAGGGCATGATCATGCCGCCGCGCGCGCACGGCATGGCCGTCATCTCGATCGGCATGTTCACCCCCGGCAACGCGCCCGTCGTATGGCGCGGCCCGATGCTTCACCGGGCGCTGCAGCAGTTCCTCGCGGACGTCTACTGGGGCGACCTGGACGTGCTGCTACTCGACCTGCCGCCGGGCACCGGTGACGTCGCGATCTCGATCGCTCAGTTGCTGCCCAGCGCCGAGCTCCTCATCGTGACCACCCCGCAGATGGCTGCCCGAGAGGTGGCCGAGCGCGCCGGCGCCGTCGCGCTGCAGACGCACCAGCAAATCGCGGGCGTCATCGAAAATATGTCCGGTCCGGTGTACGACGCAAACGGTAAGGCGATCGAGCTGTTCGGCAGCGGCGGCGGCCAGGCGGTCGCCGACTCGCTCACTGAGACCACAGGCACTCGGGTGCAGTTGCTCGGTCAGGTGCCGATCGACGTACGCCTTCGGGAAGGCGGAGACTCGGGCAAGCCGCTCGTACTCGACGACCCGCAGTCCGGCGCGGGCGCAGCCTTGCACGACATCGCCGCCAAACTCGGTCAGCGCGAACGTGGCCTGGCCGGGATGTCGCTCGGGATTACGCCGGTCAGCAAACTCTAGTCGCGCCGCCACTCGCCGGGACGCACCGAACGTCGACCGCTCTAGGTAGTCTCTTCGTCGTACAGGACCGGCTTGTTGGGGAGCACGGCCTGAATCGCGGTGGGCGTGTGCGCAGCGTCTGGCACGCGAGCCGGAGTCGGTGTCGCATCTTGCATCACGTTGCTGGTAACCGGTTCATCGTCATCGTCGTCGAACAGGTTGCGGCGGATGAACTCTTTCGGGTTGAGCATCGTCGGGTCGAAGTTGGGCGCGACGTCGGCAAACTCGTCCTGGATCTGTTTGCGAGCTCCCGTGAGCTGCTTGCGCACGCCTTTAAGCGCGTCCTTCGCCTGCTTGGCGGCGCCGGGCAACTTATCCGGACCGAAGATGAACAGCGCAGCGACCAAAAGCGTGAGGATCTCACCCCAACCCACCGAACTGAACATGTTCCCTCGCTACTTACCGTCGCCAGCAGACAATCCCACGGCAACAGTATCCCCCGAAATCAGCGGCGCGTCATTACCCAAGAGTGACTTCGACGTCTTTTGCGGTGCCGCCCGAGATGACCTTGAGCATCAGCTTATCGCCGGGCTTATGCAGATAGGCAACGGCCATCAGGTCCGCCACGGCCGTGACCTTGGTATCCCCCGCTTGGACGATGACGTCCTTGGCCTTTAACCCAGCCTTGTCCGCCGCGCCGCCAGCGTCGACCCGAACGATCAACGCGCCGTTCTGGCTGCCGTCAGTCACGGACTGCGCGGCAAGCTGTAGGTCGCCGTGCTCGACCTTCCCAGTCTTGATGATGCTGTCGGCTACCTGAATTGCGTAGTCGACCGGAATTGCGAACCCGAGACCGATGCTGCCGCCTTGCGCATCCGAACTGGCGATCGCGCTGTTGATGCCGATCAACGAGCCGTTGGCGTCGACCAGCGCGCCGCCGGAGTTGCCGTGGTTGATCGCGGCGTCGGTCTGTACGGCGAGGATATAGGCATCAGAGTCGCTTCCCTCACCGCTCAGGTGCATCGGCCGGTTGAGTGCCGAGACAATGCCCGAGGTGACGGTGCCGGCCAAACCGAGCGGCGACCCAAATGCGACGACCTCGTCGCCGACATGCAACTTGGCGGACTTACCGATTTCGATCGGGACCAATCCGGGCTTGTCGACCTTGATGACCGCGAGGTCGGACTTCTGGTCACGTCCCACGATCTTTCCCGGACTGATACTGCCGTCAACGAAATGCACGCTGATCTTGGCTTGATCGCTCGTCGCGGCCATCGAAACGACGTGGTTGTTGGTGAGGATGTAGCCATCTGCCTCGATGACGACTCCAGAGCCGGTCGCACCGGTGTTGCCGGCGATGACGTCGATCGACACGACCGATGGCTGCACCTTGTCCGCGACCCCTGCGATGTCCGACGGTGGCGGCGCATCGGCGGCCTTCTGGTACTGCGGCTCGGCCTTGGTCAACGGGGACTCGGCGGCCTTCTTTGCCAAGAAGAATCCTGTGGCGCCTCCGGCCAACCCGAGAATCAATGCACAGATGCCGAGTACGACGCCCAGCCGGATTGGCAGGTCGCGTACCCGAATCCGCCGGCGGCGCTTCTTGTCCGTGTCGAGGATGCCCTCGTCGACCGGCTCCGCGGACTCGCTGGTTGGCGCGGTGAGGCTGGCAGCGGACCGCGGGTCGCGCCAGGGATCGCGTGGCGCATCAGGTTTCCACCAGGGAGACTCGCGGATCTGTAGGCCATAGGGCTTCTCACCAGGCGGGCGCTGCAAGTCGGCGGCATCCTGCGGACGGCCGAAGGCGGCCCGGTACGCCGGCGGCACGGGCGGCACCGGGGCCGATGGACGCGGGGCTGGACGGTTTCCGGGAGCGAACGATCCACTTGCCGAAGGCGGGCGACCGAACGCTTGCGCAACCGCGGGTGGTGGCGGTGCTTGACGGTGGCCGCGCGGTCGCTGCGGCGGGCGCTGCACGAAACTGCCCGCGACACCCTGGGGGCGCCCAAAGTCGATCGTCGGACCCGGGGCCGACTGGGGTGGCGCGGGCGCCGGCAGCGGCTGCGGAGAGGACGGCCGCGGCGGACCGGACTGCCAGCGCGGCTGCGGATCGCCCGGAGTAGCCGGATAGGACTGCGACTGGGACGCCTGGGACTGGGAAGGCTGTGAAGATTGCGAAGATTGGGGCGGGGAAGAAGAGTCTTGCGCGAGTGGTGGCAGGCTCTGCGCGGAAACGGTCTGCGACGATCGAGAGTCTGAGTTCACTGCCCCACCCTGGGCCCGCGGCGTCCCGAGATGTCCAGGGCTCGCACCACCGGAGTCGGTGGAACCATCGGCGGCATCGCTTGGTGTGACGGGCTCTGCGGCGCGATCAGACTGTGACTGATCGTCGTTCGACATAGAAAAGTGTCCTCCCGGATCGAGTGCGCCTCAATCATGCATCACTGTCGAGGGGACGTGCCGTCCCGCCCGCTCTGACGCAGCAGCTGGGCGAGCGGTTGCCTTCGGCCGGAATTTGCCTTCGCGTGGATCTGCTTGGCTTGGATCTGCGTTGGCTTGGATTCTGTCAGCCGTGGGTCGCGGGCGCCCCGGACTGACCGGACACTATCCCGACGACAGAACTCGGAAGCGGCTCATCGTGAGTGGAGACGATGTGACCATTGCCTCCGAGCATCGTCGGGCTCAGAGTGAGACCCACACCCAAAGCAATAAGCGCCGCACCACGGTTGAAGTGGCGAGCGCGACGCATCTCACCGAGCCGGGATCTCTTCGCCGGCTCGGACGGGTGTTCTGGGCGCGGCATAGATTCACGCGCCACGGCAGGCGCGGCCACCGAAAATTCGAAGACGCCGCCACCGCTCATCGACATCCCGGACGCCGTGGGCCGATCGTGCGGTAGTTCAACGTCGTACGGGATCTTGCCCAACTTAGCCAGTAATCCAGACGGCACGGCGAACGTGCCGGATGACGAACTCAGTGACTCTTTGGTCTGGGCCTGGACACCGACGGCAAAACCGCACTCGAGACAACCGGCGATGTGCTCGGCTGCACGGGCCTTCGGGCCCGGTGCAAGCTCCCCGTCGACGTATGCGGCGAGGGCTTCGGTGGAGAGGTGCGTATCCGCCCGGTTCATTCGGCGCCCTCCTCTACATCGGCCGCTTGGCGCATCCGGCGCGGCGCTCGGTGCGCTAACGCTTCACGCAACTGCACGCGGCCACGGTGGATGCGACTGCGCACTGTGCCGAGCTTGATCCCCAGGGTGCTGGCGATCTCCTCGTAACTCAAACCTTCTATGTCACAGAGTACGACGGCTGCCCGGAAGTCCGGCGGTAGATCGTCGAGCGCGTCTTGGATGTCGGCATCCATGTGGCTCGCATCGAAGATACCCTCCGGGCCGATCTCGGCGCTCGGCAAGCGTTCCGCCTCGTCAGCGAGGTGATCGAACCGGATGCGCTGCTTGCGGCGAGCCATGTCCAGAAAGAGGTTGGTAGTGATGCGATGCATCCACCCCTCGAACGTGCCAGGCTGGAAGTTGGCGAGCGACCGGAAGACCCGGATAAAAGTCTCCTGAGTCAGGTCCTCGGCGTCCTGCTGGTTGCCCGATAGCCGGTAGGCAAGGCGGTAAACACGGGCCGAGTGCTCGCGGACAACTTCGTCCCACGTGGGTGGTACCCAAGCTGGCGCGGAGTCGGCGCTGTCGGCGGTCTCGTCGAAGGACGCAGGCGTGTGGTGGGCCTGGTTTTTCAACTGGGCTGAGCTCATGCGGTGCGGCGCTCCGTAGGTTTGTCGGTCGCTCATCTGACGATCTCAAATGCTGCGTTCGGTAACAACGATTCTGCCTTAGTTGTTGTTCCGTTCCTACCCCGTCGCATCGATTCACAGGGTTGTCACAGAGTGGCCCTGCTCGCACAGCGCCAACACAGGAATGCGGTGTCCGCAGTGTGACCCGCGGCGCGCCCATTGATCGTGCCGATACCCGCGTCATTACCCGGCGATGCGTCGGTGTGCCGATAGGCTCAAGGCCATGACCAATGCCGCCAGTCTGTCGTACGCCGAGTCCTTTGCCGCCGAAAATCCCGTACCCGCCGCAGCGCGCTCGCGGGCCTCGGAACTCGGCGTCGAGCCGATCACCAACGGAGCCGGCGCGACACTGCGCTTCCTCGCGGCCGCGATCGACGCAAAAGCCGTGGTCGAGGTCGGCACCGGGACCGGCGTGTCCGGTCTATGGCTGCTTGAGGGCATGCGACCGGACGGCGTACTCACGACGGTCGACACCGAGATCGAACACCAGCGCGCGGCCAAGCAGTCCTTCGCCGAGGCCGGCATTCCGCACTCCCGGACCCGGGTCATCGGCGGAGCCGCACGCGACGTACTCCCCCGGCTCACCGACGGCGCCTACGACCTCGTCTTCATCGACGCTGATGCCACCGACTACATCGACCTACTCGAAGAGGGTCTACGGCTGCTGCGGCCGGGCGGCGTGCTGGTCTACGACGACGCGCTCCACAAGGACCGGGTCGCCGATCCGTCCGCGCGCGATGCGGAGTCGGTGGCACTGCGCGATCTGGGTAAGGCGATCCGGGAGCGCGAGGACCTGCTGTCCGTCGTACTTCCCATAGGCGAGGGCCTGATCGCCGCAATTCATCGGCCCGAGTAGACCGTCCGCGACGTGCTACGTCGCGGTCATGTCCTTGCCCAGGACGACGATGCCCGAGTCGGTGACGTGGTACTTCTCCCGGTCGGCTGCCAGGTCCACGCCGATGAGCGCGCCCGCTGGTACTACGACGTTCTTGTCCAGAATGGTGCGGCGTACGACGGCGCCTTCACCGATCGTGACGTTGTTCATCAGCACGGCACCGTCGACGATCGCGCCCCGGTTGATGCGACAACTCGGGCCGAGTACCGAGTTGCGCACCTGGCCGCCGGCGACGATCGACCCGGTCGACACGATGGACTCCTCCGCGCGACCGGCTTCGACGAACTTCGCCGGCGGCATCTGCGGCGCATTGTTGGTGAAGATCGGCCAGTCCCTGTTGTAAAGGTTGAAGATCGGATGCACCGACACCAGGTCCATGTTGGCTTCATAGATGGAGTCGAGGGTGCCGACGTCGCGCCAGTAACCGCGGTCGCGGGCCGTCGCGCCCGGCACCTCGTTGTCGGCAAAGTCATAGACGTAGGCGGAGTTGCGCTCAACCATGGCCGGGATGATGTCGCCACCCATGTCGTGCGCGCTGGCGGTGTTGTCGGAGTCCTCCTCCAGCGTGTGCACGAGGGCGTCCCGAGTGAAGATGTAGTTGCCCATCGAGGCGAACGTCGAGTCCGGATCGTCCGGCAGGCCCGGCGGATCGGCGGGCTTCTCCAAGAACTGAGTGATCATCATGCCGGTCTCGTCGGTATCAATCACGCCGAACGCCGAGGCCTGATCACGCGGTACGCGGATCCCCGCGACCGTGACCTCCGCGCCGGTCTCGATGTGCTGCTGCAACATCTGTGACGGGTCCATGCGATAGACGTGGTCCGCGCCGAAAACGGCAATATAGTCAGGCTTTTCGTCGTTGATGAGGTTCATGCTCTGGTAGATCGCGTCCGCACTACCGGTGTACCAATGCGGTCCGCGTCGTTGCTGAGCCGGCACCGGAGTCACATAGTTGCCGGTCATTGCCGACATCCGCCACGTCATCGAGATATGCAGATCGAGCGAGTGAGACTTGTACTGCGTCAACACACAGATCCGCATGAACCCGGCATTGACCAGGTTGGACAGCACAAAATCGATGAGCCGATACGACCCACCGAACGGCACGGCGGGCTTCGCCCGGTCGACAGTGAGCGGCATCAGGCGCTTACCTTCGCCCCCAGCAAGGACAATCGCGAGAACTTTCGGAGATCCAGCCACCACCGGAGATTAACGTGAGCAGCACGTTCCGGCTACTGTTTCACCATGCGATCAGGGAAACAGCTGAAAATAGGTGTGTTGACGCGCGAGTTTCCGCCGTATGTGTATGGCGGAGCCGGCGTGCACGTCGACTTCTTGGTCCGCGAGCTGAGCAAGATTCTCGACGTGTCGGTTTTCTGCGCCGGCCCGGAACGACCCGGCGCGCAGGCATTCGCCGAGGAGGTGCCGGGCGGTCCGGACGCCAACCCGGCGCTCAAGGTGATCGCCGCCGACGTCGCGATGACCGCCGCGCTCGGCGATTGCGACGTACTGCACTCGCACACGTGGTACGCCAACTTCGCGGGTCATCTGGGCAAGCTGTTGTACGGCGTACCGCACGTCGTATCAGCGCATTCCCTCGAACCACTTCGTCCGTGGAAAGCCGAACAGCTCGGCGGCGGCTACCGACTGTCGTCATGGGCGGAAAAAACGGCGTACGAGGCCGCCGACGCGATCATCGCGGTCAGTAACGGGATGCGCGCAGACGTCCTGGCGGCGTACCCACAGATCGACCCGGCCAAAGTGCACACGATCTACAACGGGATCGACACCGAGCTCTACCGACCCGACCACGACACCGACGTGCTGGACGAGATCGGCGTGGACCTGGCTCGGCCTTACGTGACGTTCGTCGGGCGCATCACCCGCCAGAAGGGCGTGCCACACCTGCTAGCGGCGGCCCGGCAGTTCGCGCCCGAGGTGCAGTTGGTGCTACTCGCGGGCGCCGCTGACACGCCAGAGCTGAAGGCAGAAACTGATGCGCTACTCGCGACGCTGCACGCCGAACGCAGCGGGGTGTACGTCGTGAGCGAGATGCTCCCCCGCGATAAGGTCGCGCAGGTCCTCACGCACGCGGCAGTGTTTGTCTGCCCGTCGGTCTATGAACCTCTCGGGATCGTCAACCTTGAGGCAATGGCCTGCGAGACCGCGGTCGTGGCGAGTGACGTGGGCGGGATTCCTGAGGTCGTCGTCGACGGTCTGACCGGCACGATCGTGCACTACGACGCGGCGGATACCGGCCGTTTCGAGTCCGACATAGCGGCCGCCGTCAACGAGCTGGTCGCCGATCCGTCGACGTGTGCGCGGTACGGGACAGCAGGCCGAGAGCGGGCTCGCGAGGATTTCGGTTGGGACGCAATCGCCGTACAGACGAAGGCTCTCTACGAATCACTGCGCTGACAGATAGCAAAGATCCCGGCCAACTGGCCGGGATCTTCACATCGTGCGGTGTTTAGTGAAAAGCGAGCTACTTGACAACACCCTCGAGAGCATCAGAAAGCGCCTGGGCTTCATCTGGAGTCATTTCAACAACCAGTCTGCCGCCGCCTTCGAGCGGAACTCGCATGACTATCCCTCGGCCTTCTTTGGTGACCTCAAGCGGGCCTTCACCGGTCCGCGGTTTCATGGCCGCCATTGTTCTCCTCCTTCACGCCGCTGACTGATCGCTCAGCGCAGCGCTGCAATATGTCCATGCGCGCTCGGATAAAGCTCGCTTCATTCCCTCACGCTCGAACTCCCGTAGATTCTCAGAGCGGCCGAGTGTGAGCCCGGTCAATTCTCCCCCACGCTGACCTGCATCGACGAACCGGGTCCCGACGTCTGATGTCTACTAGACTCAATCGCGCTACCGTGACTGCATTCACACGCCGCAGACCTGCGCCCGAACCTGGAGTCCAACGATGACCGAAACAGTCCTGATCGATCGTGCCAGCCCGGTTGCCACCGTGACGATGAATCGTCCGGACGCGCTCAACTCGCTCACCGATGAAATGAAAACGGCGCTGCGTGACGGCCTTGCCGATCTCGCCGCCGATGACTCCGTGCGAGCCGTAGTCCTCACCGGCAGCGGTCGCGCCTTCTGCGCTGGCCAGGACCTTAAAGAACATCTCGAGAAGCTTGGCAGCGGCAACCCGCCGCTCGCAACGGTCGCCGAGCATTACAACCCGATAGTGCGCTCCCTCGCGCAGATGCCGAAACCGACGATTGCGGCGGTCAACGGCATGGCGGCCGGCGCCGGCGCGTCGTTCGCGTATGCCTGCGACTTCCGCGTGGCAGCGCAAAGCGCGAAGTTTCTGCTCGCGTTCGCCAATATCGGGCTATCGGTGGACAGCGGCGCGTCGTACCACTTGCCGCGGCTCGTGGGACAGGCCAAAGCCTTGGAGATGATGCTCCTCGCGAGCCCGGTCGGCTCGGAGGAATCGCTGCGGATCGGGATGGTCAACGAAGTCGTTCCCGATGCTGACCTCGCCGACCACGCGGCGGCCATAGCGTCGCGCCTGGCTTCGGGGGCCACGGCGGCGTACGGACTGATCAAACAGGCTGTGCAGTACTCCGCGACGCATGCTCTGGACGAGGCCCTCGACAACGAGGCGGCCAATATGGCAGTCGCCGGCGGCACCGAGGACCACGCGAATGCCGTAGACGCGTTCGTGAAGAAGGAAAAGCCGACGTTCCGCGGCCGCTAGAATTCCACTCGAAAAGCGCAGCGAACACGTCGCCTCGCTTCGCTCGCTCAGTGCCGGCCGTGGCCGATCTATGGAACTGGCGGCGGGTCCTCCGGTGAGTCGTCGTGCCCGAGAGGCTGCGGCGAGCGCGCGAGCGCGTCCCGGATCGCCAACTCTTCGCTAAGACGATCGAGCAAAGCGTCGACCTCGGCCATCCGATAGCCACGAAACGCCACCGGCAACCGGACCTTATCGAGGTCCTCGGGCGCCAGCACCCGGCCGTGCGGCAGCACCACCGGCGACGAGTCTGGCGAACTGTCCACCCGCTCCTCGCCAGGGCCGAACACAACGGTGATGACGAAGTAGAGCAGGCCAGACACCACAATCAGCCCGAAGAAAACCCAGAGAAACTCGCCCACCCTCCAATACTGTCATGTGGGCCGCTGCGGACGTCGTACGTCCGTCGCTAGCATCGTGGTTGCGGTTTGGAGAGCCTGCCGCAACCAGCCATCGACGTACGCCAAGGACTGATTACATGGGACTTCGCCTCGGAGCGCGAACCGTCGCCGACACCGACCTGTTGGTGATGGCCATCGTCAACCGAACTCCGGACTCGTTCTATGACGGCGGCGAGACCTTCGGGCTGCAGGCGGCGATTGACAAGGCGACCCGTGCGGTCGACGAGGGCGCGGACATCGTCGATATCGGCGGCGTCAAGGCCGGGCCAGGCGAGGAGGTCACCGTGCAGATGGAGATCGATCGAGTCGGTCCCGTCGTGGTCGCGCTCCGCGAACGGCACCCGGCGATTGTCATCAGTGTCGACACCTACCGGGCGGATGTCGCGCGCGAAGTGATCGCGCTGGGCTGCGACCTGGTGAACGAGGCTTGGGGCGGCGCGGATCCGCAGATCGCATCGGTCGTCGCCGAGACAGGGGCTGCGTTGGTCTGCTCGCACGCCGGCGGGCTGCCCCCGCGCACCGATCCGGACCGGCCGCAGTACGACGATGTCGTCGCCGACGTGATCAACACGTGCACATCACTGGCCGACAAAGCGGTTGCGGCCGGCGTGCGCCGTGACGGCATCCTGATCGACCCGTGCCACGACTTCGGCAAGAACACCTTCCACTCACTGGAAATCACCCGCCGACTCGACGAGCTGGTCGCCACCGGATGGCCGGTCCTGGTCGCTTTGTCCAATAAGGACTTCGTCGGCGAGTCCCTCGATGTCGGGCTCTATGACCGGTTACCGGGAACCCTCGCGGCCACGGTCTACTCCGCGATGAAGGGCGCTCAGGTTTTCCGTGCGCATAATGTTGTAGAGACGCGACAAGCGCTCGACATGGTCTCGGTCATACGTGGCGATCGTCCGCCGAAGAATGCTCGCCGCGCTCTCTAACCCCACCGTCCGTCCGACTCCGCACCCGTCATCCATTTTCGTCGATCGAACGAAGCGCAGCGGAGTCGACAGTAATCAGGCGCGCGCAGACCGGAGCAGTTCGATGAGCGTCGGCACATCGCGCACTACCTGAAGCGCCGAGAATGCCTCCGGCTTGATGAGACCGCGCTCGCACAAGCCCTGCAACGCCGCGAACAGCGGATCGAAAATCCCCTGGGGGTCTACGACATACAACGGTCGATTGTGCTCACCCAGTCCGCGCGTTGTCCAAATCTCGAACAGCTCTTCCAGCGTCCCTAGGCCGCCGGGCAAGATGACAAACGCATCGGACCTGCGGTCCATCTCGGCCTTGCGCTCGCGCATCGAAGAGGTGACGACCAGCTCGTCGCTCTCTCGATCGGCAACCTCGAGATCGACTAGGAACTCGGTGATGATGCCTTCGGTGCGGCCGCCTGCCGCGCGGGCCGCTCGTACGAGCGCGCCCATGCAGGACACTCCACCGCCACCGCTCACGACGATCATGCGTTCACGAGCGAGCGCCGTACCCACCTCAGCCGCAAGGTCGACGATCGCCGGATCGATGCCCTTCGACGACGAGCAGTAGACACAGACCGCGAATCGTTCGTCCGTCATGCCTCGTTGCCGGCGCTCTTGCGTTGCGAATCGACGATCAACTGCACGGCCTCGTCGATGTCATCGGTCAAATGGAGCAGTTCGTCGTCGCCAGGACTAATCTTGCCCTCCGCCATCAGCGTGCTGCGAATCCAATCGACGAGACCTCCCCAATATTCGGTGCCGTACAGCACGATCGGGAATCGGGTGATCTTGCCGGTCTGCACGAGGGTGACGGCCTCAAACAACTCGTCCAGCGTGCCGAACCCACCGGGCATGATCACGAACGCCTGCGCGTACTTCACAAACATCGTCTTGCGCACGAAGAAGTAGCGGAAGTTGATGCCCAGGTCGACCCAGTCGTTCAACTGCTGCTCGAAGGGCAACTCGATGCCGAGTCCGATACTAAGACCCCCCGCCTGCTGGGCACCTTTGTTGGCTGCCTCCATCGCACCGGGTCCGCCGCCGGTGATGACTGCATAGCCCGCCTTCGCCAACGCCGCGCCAAGCCGCTCGGTTGCCTTGTACGTCGGGTCATCTGGCTTCGTGCGCGCCGACCCGAAGACAGACACGGCAGTCGGCACTTCGGACAGCAAGCCA
Source organism: Antricoccus suffuscus (assembly GCF_003003235.1). Classification (NCBI taxonomy): domain Bacteria; kingdom Bacillati; phylum Actinomycetota; class Actinomycetes; order Geodermatophilales; family Antricoccaceae; genus Antricoccus; species Antricoccus suffuscus. The sequence continues at coordinate 72,283 of NZ_PVUE01000012.1, read as the reverse complement.
AATCCCTCAACGAATTCGGACTGGATCCGCAAAACGCGCCATGGATCGGCATGCACCCAGTCGCTCGGGCCGCGTTGGTCGAGCAACCGCTGGTCCGTCGTACCCGGCGAGACTTGGTCACCTCGCAGCAGGACCGGTCCACGCTGGCGTTCTTGTGGATTGTCTCGAATGCGATCTGGATCTACAGATGTCATGCCCATACCGTACTGAGCACGCGGACGACCGTTTTGAGTGCGGCGGAAAAGTTCATTGAGATTCCGTCTACCTGTCGCACTGTTCCCTAGTGAATCCTCGCAGATGGGCCGACAATTAAGCGATCATCCCGCGCTACGCAAGGAGCGATAGACATGGGCACCATCCTCAACCCGTACCTGAATTTCCGTGGCACCGCCCGTCAGGCAATGGAGTTCTACCAATCTGTCTTTGGCGGGCAGCTTGACATCAGCACCTTCGCCGACTTGGGAGCAAGCGAAGACCCTGCGGAGAAGGACCAGATCATGCACTCCATGCTCAGCACCGATAACGGCCTCACCTTGATGGGCGCCGACGTACCGGCGCATATGGAATTCACGCCGGGTAGCGCCATGTCCGTTTCGCTGAGCGGTGAGGACGATGCCGAGCTGCGAGGCTACTGGGAGAAGATCTCCGCCGACGGCACGGTGCTCGAGCAGCTGGCGCAGGCGCCGTGGGGCGACAGTTTCGGCATGTGTATCGACAAGTACGGCGTGAGCTGGCTGGTCAACATCGCCGGCGCCAAGGCCTAACTCACCTGCCCGTTCGAGGTCGTCTTGCGCACACATGAAAAGATGCTGCGCAAGACCACCTCGACGGAAGTAGTGCGGTGACAGAGGAAGACTCCTTCCAGACGACCTACCTCGGCGGCGCCGAGCGCGGGCGGCGAGATGACCTGACAACGTCCGTCACCCCAACGCGACCTCCTCGCAAAACGGTGACTCCCAAGGGTTTCGACGCCGACGACAACCCGTTGCGGGTAGCGGTGATCTATTACAGCGCGACCGGAATCGTGCACCAACTCGCGCAATCTGTCGCGCAAGGCGCGCGGGACGCGGGCGGCAGCGTACGCGTCGTACGAGTGCGCGAAACCGTGTCGCGCGACATCATCGGCGCCAACCCACTCTGGGACGCACACGTTCGGGAAACCGCCTCCGTGCCAATCGCGACGACCGACGACGTTCAGTACGCCGACGTCGTCCTGCTCGGTACGCCGACCCGATTCGGCAACGTTTCCTCGCAACTGCAGGCTTTCATCGATACCTGGGGTCAGATGTGGGGTGATGGCGCTATCGAGGACAAGGTGTTCGCGGCTTTCACATCATCGGCAACTCACCATGGCGGGCAGGAAGGCACCATCCAGGCGATCTACCGGATGGTGTGCCACCTCGGCGGCATCGTCGTACCGCCTGGTTATACCGAGCCGAGCCAGTTCATTACCGGAAACCCGTACGGCGCATCTCATACATCCAACAATGGACAAATTCCTCCGGACGCGGATGCCCTGCAGAGTGCATGGGTCACCGGTAACCGAGCGACCCGAGTGGCACGTGCGCTACGTCTCGGAACCGAGATCCTTAATCGCTAGTCTCACCGGCACGTCCAATGCCGTGCGTGGCAGCAGACGATCAAGACTCATTTTTCGGCACCACTAATTGCCTCAGGGACCTATCCATGTCATCGAAAAGGATTGCGGCTGCCATATTCGCGGCCGCACTAGTCGTCATAACCGGCTGCAGCAGCTCCAACGACAAGCCGGCTGACAAGCCAGCCGCGAAGTCGACGTCCGTCGCGAAGTCAACCGACTCAGCCAGCCCCGACGCCAAGTCCTCCGGAGAGACCCCCAGCCCATCGGACGATAGCGCCGGCTCTGGGCCTACGGCCGCTACTCGATCGCAACTGCCCGACGGCGCGTCAGACCCGTACGGCAGTGGCATGGCCGACCAGTCCGTCGTCTGGGCATACAGCCGCATTCTGCTCTACACCAACAGTTATCCCGGCACTCTTCAACTCGTGGCAGACGCTCCGAAGTACGACGCAGAAGCCGGTGGATACACGGTCGAGACTAGTTTTGTCGCCTACTCCGGGTACGACATCATCCTCGCGAGCGAGTGGACGCTCACGATCGACGGTCAGCAATACAAGGCGTCGCCGTACCCTAACGCGGCCGAGGCCCCGTACTTATGGCTCCCTGTCCGGAGCCCCATCGGCAACCACCCTGAAGCGACCGACAACGCCGTCTCCGGCAAGTTGTACTTCCCCATCCCGCAGACCACGTCACCGATCACGATGTCCTACGACAACGTCAGCGGCGACGTCCACTACAAATGGGCCGACGGCGGACAGAAGTAGCGGCACGCTCCTCGGCGTCTCGCGTCCTACTCTGTAGGCATGAGCAACTTGGAAGTCGACCCGGATGAAGTAATCGCCGCCGCCGACACGGCCGAGCCCGACCCGCGCTGCGCCGTAGAGCTTCTCGATGCGCGCGAGGTCCCACTCGGCGGGATCCGCGCCATGACGGTGCGGCGTACCCTCCCGCAACGACAGCGAACACTCATCGGCGCTTGGTGTTTCGTCGACCACTACGGCCCTGATGACGTCGCCGCAACGGGTGGAATGGACGTCGCCCCGCACCCCCACACCGGGCTGCAGACAGTGAGCTGGTTGTTCAGCGGCGAGATCGAGCATCGCGACTCCACCGGGGTACAAGCACTAGTACGTCCGGGCGAGCTCAATCTCATGACTGCTGGCAGCGGTATCGCGCATTCCGAAGTCACCACCTCGGCGACCAGCGTCCTGCATGGCGTCCAGTTATGGGTCGCCTTGCCCGACGACGCACGCCATATGCCCGCCACGTTCGAGCACTACGCGCCACCCACGACATCGCTCGGCAACGCGAGTGCACGGGTGTTTATGGGCACGCTGGCCGGCGAGACCTCGCCAGTACGGACCCACACACCACTGCTCGGCGCCGAACTCGTGCTGGAGCCGGGGGCCGTCGTGCCGCTTGAGGCGGACCCGTCGTTCGAGTACGGCGTGCTGGTCGACCGCGGACCGGTCCTCTTGCAGGACACGACGCTCCACATGGGTCAGCTCGGGTACGTCGGGCTCGGCGTAAGCACCCTGCAGTTGACGAACCGCGGCCAGGAGTCGGCTCGGGTGATGCTGCTGGGCGGTACGCCGTTCGGTGAGGAGATCCTGATGTGGTGGAACTTCGTCGGCCGGTCCCACCACGAGATCGTCGCCTATCGTGAACAGTACGAGGCGGAGATCAGCGGCGGCCGCGAACCGGAGCAGTTCGGTCTGGTCGTCGGTTACCCGGGAGCGGCGTTGCACGCTCCCCCGATGCCGGCGGTTCAACTACGCCCACGCAAGAATCCACCGAACTAGACGGCGGCGAGCCCCAAGGTCGCCGCTAGTGCCTCGTCCCATGGAGTCGCGCGGACTCCGAGGAGGTTTTCAGTTTCGGTCGAGTCCACCACAAACGGATGCGTGAACTGATAGCTGGACGCGTATATCTCACGCATTCTCGGCGCCACAGCGCCCGCGGCGCGCAACATCCATTGCGGCATCCGCACAATTTTTCCATGGCTGCCTGCCGCCGCGTTGACGCGGCGCGCAATTTCAGTCCGCGTGAGCGGTTCAGCATTGGGTGCGTGCCACGCTCGTCCCCACTCACCTTCAAAGTCAGCGGCCGCAATCAACGTCTCGACAATGTCCGGAAGGTAGGTCCAGCTGTGAGGCAGATCGGGATCACCCACCACGTAGGCCGTCTTGGACGCTCGCAGCTTCTCCATGAAGTTGACACCGAGGTGCGCATCGACTCCGGCACCCGCCCCGAAGTAGTCACTCGCGCGCACCTCCACGGCCTGGATCTTGCCGGCATCGTGCGCCGCCATCACCTGTCGCCAGCCGTTCCTGCGCACAATGCCCTTGGCTTCGTCACCGTTGAGCGGATCCGACTCGCGCATCGCGCCGTCCGGTACGCCGTAGGCGTAAAGGTTGCCCATCACGACGAGGCGAGCGCCACTATGCTCTGCCGCAGCGATCGTGGCGCTGAATACCGGGGGCCAATCCTGTGCCCACCTCGGATAGCTCGGGTTGGTGCACAGAAATATCGTCGCCGCCTTGTCGGCCGCCCGTGTCAGGTCGGCGGCCGACCCCGCGTCCGCCCGTCGCGCCGTCGCGCCGTCGACCTTGGTACCCGACCTTGTGACGACTATGACGCTGTCCCCCCGAGCGGACAACTTCTTCGCCAGCATTGACCCTATCCGTCCTGCACCGATTACTAGTTGCGTAGCCATCACTCGTCTCCTTCAGCTCGTTCCAGCAAAGCGAGAGCATCGCTCTCTATCGTCGACGGTAGGACATTTCTGTCCATAAAACAAGAGCATTGCTCACTTAAACGACAGTCGCTCTCTACTGTGGCATCATGAACCTATGACGACCACTCCTACGCCGCGCGCTCTAGCACGCGCCCGCACCGAGGACAGCATTCTGCAACTGGCGCACGCACAACTCGATGGAGGCGGCGTCGAGGCATTGTCACTGCGGGCGATCGCCCGCGAGCTCGGCATCGTGTCCTCCGCGATCTATCGTTACTGCGCCAGTCGTGAAGCGCTTATCACGATGCTGGTCATCGACGCCTACCGGTCACTGGGCGCGGCCGTCACCGAAGCCGAGGGCGCAATCGCGCGCAATGACTACCGCGGTCGGCTGCGCGCCACAATCGGCGCCATTCGCGGCTGGGCCCTGAGATACCCCAATAGATATGCATTGATCTACGGCACGCCTGTGCCTGGCTATCGCGCACCTGAGGACACTATTGGACCTGCTGCCCTGGTTGCCGAGATCGTGCTCGCGGTCGCGGCCGATCTGTACGCCGCCGGGCACAAGCCGCAGATCACGCACGCGCTCAAGACCGCCGCACCCGGATTCGCCGACCTCGCCCGAAACGCGGGTACGTCGATTCCGCCCAGCCATGTCGCGCTCGTGGTCGAGATTTGGACTCGGATGTACGGCATCGTGTCATTTGAGCTGTTCGGCCAATACATCAATGTCGTGGGCGATGCAGAGACCTACTACGACTTCGTGGCAGATGACATGGCTCGGCGCCTCGGCGCTCCGCCGCGTTAGCTCGGCTACGACGTCGCCTGGCTGAGGAAGTCGCGAAGCTTGCGTTCGCCTTCGCGCACGAGGTCCATCGAGACCCATTCCTCTCGGGTGTGCGCGAGCCCTGGATCGCCCGGACCGAAGTTGATCGCCGGAATCTTGAACGCGGCAAACCTCGCGACGTCGGTCCAGGCCACTTTTGCAACGACCTCGGCGCCGATAAACCCGACGAACTCCTGCATGATCTCGTGGCTCAAGCCCGGCGCTGCGGACTGCGCGTTGTCGGTGAACTCTAGGTCGTAGCCTTCGAAGAAGTCGACCATGAACTTCTCCGCATCGGCGGCGCTACGGTCTGGCGCGTAACGGAAGTTGACCGTGACGGCACACTCGTCCGGGATAACGTTTCCGGCGACGCCGCCCTCGATCTTGACGGCATTCAGGCCTTCGGGGTATTCGAGCCCGTCGACGATGTGCGTCTGCGGTTCGTACTGTTCGAGTCGGCGGAGTATCTCCGATGCCTTGTGGATGGCATTGACCCCGAGCCAGGACCGTGCACTGTGCGCACGCTTGCCGGTGGCCCGGACAATCGCGCGGGCCGTACCCTGGCATCCGGCCTCGAGTAGTCCGTTCGTCGGCTCCATGATGACCGCGAGGTCGCCGTACAGCCAATGCCGGTATTCGCGCGCGACCCGACCGAGCCCGTTGAGCGACGCGGCCACCTCCTCGTTGTCGTAGAAGATGAAGGTCATGTCGTACGCCGGATTCTCAAGCGTCGCGGCGATTCTGAGGATGATCGCGTCCCCCGCCTTCATGTCCGTCGTGCCACAGCCGACGAGGCGGTCACCGTCACGAGCCGCCGGAAGATTGTCGGCGATCGGAACTGTGTCCAGATGCCCGGCCAAGACGATCCGGCGGTCTTTACCCGCCTGCGTGCGCGCCAGCACCGCGTTGCCGCAACGCAGCACCTCGAGCCCCGAGATCTTGGCCAGCGCCTGCTGCACAGCATCGGCGAGTATCTTCTCCGAGCCGGATACCGAGGGGATGTTGACCAGCGACTCCGTGAGCGTAATGACGTCGGTCGTCAAATCGAGCTCGGGGATTGAACCAGGTGCGGGGTGGGCGTCTGTCGCAGATGATGAAGTCACCCGTCTGAGGGTAGTCGGCGCCCGCGCCGATTAAGATAAGTGTCGAAACACCATCCATAACCTGTGGTCAGGTCGTGCACGTCGGCCGTGGCCCACCAAGGAGCATTCAAGTTGTCGCACTCCACGTCCGCGGCGATCGGCTACGGCCTCGCCACCCTGACCAACGACGACGTTGTACTCGATGTCTGGTATTCCAGCCCTGAGCTTGTCGCCTCGGCGCAGTCGATTACGACGAGGCCGTCCGCGCAGGACCTCCCGACCGACTTCGCGGATCTAGCCGAGTTGGTAACTGCGGACGCCGATCGCCGAACCCGCACGGTCCTGGTCAAAACCGAGATCGGATCGCTCGCCGATGCGCCCGCCGACGCCTACGACGTCTACCTGCGGCTGCATCTGCTCTCGCACCGGCTCATCGCGCCGCACGAGGCAAACTTGGACGGGATCTTCGGCAAACTGGCCAATGTCGTATGGACCAACTACGGACCGTGCGCGGTCGACGGCTTTGGCGTCGTACGGGCGAAGCTTCGCCGGCGTGGACCGGTCACGGTGTACGGCGTCGACAAGTTTCCGCGGATGGTGGACTATGTCGTGCCGTCTGGCGTGCGCATCGCCGACGCCGACCGCGTGCGGCTTGGCGCGCATTTGGCCGAGGGTACGACGGTCATGCACGAAGGCTTCGTTAACTACAACGCCGGCACGCTCGGCCCGTCGATGATCGAAGGCCGCGTCAGCGCGGGCGTCGTGGTCGGCGCGGAATCCGACATCGGCGGCAGCGCCTCGATCATGGGCACCCTGTCTGGTGGCGGCACGCAGGTGATTTCGGTCGGCGAGCGCTGCCTGCTGGGCGCCAACTCGGGGATCGGGATCTCGCTCGGCGACGACTGCGTCGTGGCGGCCGGCTGCTATGTGACCGCCGGTACAAAGGTCACGCTCTCCGACGGTTCGGTCGTGAAGGGTTCGGAGTTGTCTGGCAATAACGGACTGCTTTTCCTACAGAACAGCGAAACTGGCGCGATCGAGGCCCGCCCCCGCAAGGGCACCGGCATCGAGCTCAACGAGGCACTGCACGCCAACTAGCGCGACGACCTGAAACGCGACGATCCGCGAGCGTATGCCCGCGGATCGTCGTACTGTCTAGCGCCTGAAGGCTAGTGCTTGAATACCGCCGGACGCTTCTCGACGAACGCGGCGACCGCTTCGCGGTGGTCATCGGTGATCCCGCATTCAAGGTGCAGCTGCACTTCGAGGTCCATCGCGTCGAAGAGATCGGCGTTCTGGGCCTTAATGAGGTTTTGCTTCATGTTGTTGAAGCACTGCCGGGGCCCGTCCGCGAGCTTCGCTGCCAGCTCATAAGTTTTGGCCTCAAGCTCGTCTTCTTCGACGACCCAGTTCAGCAAGCCGAGCTTCAGGCAGTCGTCGGCGCGCAGTTTTTCGTTCCACCACAGCAGCTCGCGTGCCTTGGCCGGTCCGACGAGCTTGTCCAGGAACCACGTCGTGCCGTAGTCACCCGAGAGCCCGACCCCGCCAAACGCGGTCGCCATGACGGCGCGAGTGCTGCCGATACGGACATCGGCCGATAGCGCGAGTCCGAGGCCCGCGCCGGCCGCGGCACCGGGCAGCGCCGCGATGACTGGCTTCGTGTAGTTGTAGATCTTGCCCACGGTGTCGCGCTGCGACGTCCGCTGCCTATCGACGCGCGCCGGATCGACCTTGCCGGTGCCGCCGCCTTCGCCGCCACGTTCGTTGAATCCCTTGACGTCGCCGCCGGAGCAGAATGCGCCGCCCGCACCGGTGAGTACGACGACCGCGACGTCGTCGTCCTGCTCGAAGTCTGCGAGCAGCGTCTTCATCCCGCTGAACATCGCATCGGAAAGCGCGTTGCGCCGGTCCGGCCGGTTAAGTGTGATCGTGGCGATCGAGCCGCCGACGTCGGCGAGGATGTCGTCGCTGCCGGTGTCGATGGTGCGGTCAACCTTGCGTGTGGATGTGGATGCGGCGTTATCGGGCATGGGTTCCTCCGGGGTACGACGTAGGTGGGCACGAACTGTGTCCGACGTTACTTCTGTCCGCTCCGCGGCGGACAACCAGGTCGAACCCTCAGTCGAGGAGCCGGGCAGCGGCCTGATTGATTGCCTCGTCGCTCGCGGTGAGTGCTATCCGCACGTGCTGGGCGCCCTTTGGCCCGTAGAAGGCGCCCGGCGCGACGAGAATTCCCTTATCCGCCAGTAGGTCCACGGTGTCCCAGCAGTTGAGCCCGCGAGTTGCCCACAGGTAGAGGCCAGCCTCGGACTCGTCGATCGTGAACCCGGCGGACTCGAGTGCGCCTTTGAGGACCGTACGGCGGGCGGCATAGCGCTGCCGCTGCGCCTCGACGTGTGCGTCGTCGGTGTACGCCGCCACCATCGCGTCCTGGACCGGCCGCGGGACGAGGTAGCCCAGATGCTTGCGCACCTCGGTCAGCCGCTTGATCAGCGCCGGGTCGCCGGCGACGAAGCCGCCGCGGTAGCCGGCGAAGTTAGACCGCTTCGACAGCGAGTGCACGGCAAGCAGCCCTTCGAACGACCCACCGCACACGTCCGGGTGCAGCACGGACTGCGGCTTGGGACCGTCGTACGACAGGTCGAGATAGCACTCGTCGCTGGCCACGATCGCGCCACGCGACCGTGCCTCGTCGACCACCTTGCGCAAGTGAGTCTCCGGCAGAACCTTGCCGGTCGGGTTGGACGGTGAGTTGATCCAGATCAGTGAGACCCGCTGCGGTCCGATCGCCGCGAGACCGTCGCGGGCAAGGACCTCCGCGCCGCAGTAGGCGGCCGAAACGGCGTACGTCGGGTAGGCCAACTCCGGAATTACGATCGCGTCGCCCGGGCCGAGGCCGAGCAGCGTCGGTAAGCCGCCCACAAACTCCTTGGAGCCAATCACCGGAAGGACCATCTCGGTCGTCAGCCCGGTAATCCCGTGCACGCGTTGCAACCAGCCAACGATCGCGTCGCGCAACTCCGGAGTACCGATGGTCTGCGGATAGCCGGGGGCATTTGCGCCCGCCGTCAGAGCATCTTGGACGACCTGAGGCGTGTCGTCAACGGGCGTGCCGATCGAGAGATCGACGATCCCGTCGGGGTGCTTGGCGGCCTTGTCGCCATACGGTGCTAGCTGGTCCCAGGGAAAGTCAGGCAGTACGAACTGGCGCATGTGCCCGGCGCTCTACTCGTCGTGCGACTGAGGAGGAAGCGCGGCCACCAGTGGGTGATCGAAGTGTTGCTTGCCGACCTTTGATGCACCGCCAGGAGAGCCGAGCTCGACGAAGAAGTCGACGTTCGCGTTGTAATACTCTTTCCACTCATCCGGCACGTCATCTTCGTAGTAGATGGCCTCGACCGGGCATACCGGCTCGCACGCACCGCAGTCGACACATTCGTCGGGGTGGATGTAGAGCATGCGCTCGCCCTCATAGATGCAATCGACTGGGCATTCCTCGACGCACGCCTTGTCGAGTAGATCGACACAAGGCTCGGCGATCACATAAGTCACGGTGCTTCCTCTCACGCGCAATGTCGCTGTTGTACGACGTACCTGACGGTGCCCGGCTCTGCCCGGCGACCGCTCGGCAATATTAATCTGAACGATTCTATGGCTTTAGCATTGCAATTTACCTGGCAACACCGCCCGCCGGGTGACAATTTGTCGGCCCCGCGAGCGGCGGTCGCTGCGCACTAGTATTCCCCTTCGAGATGGTCAGACGCGGAGAGGGTGGATCTGGGTTTAGAGGTAGGACGAAATGATCTCGGAAAACGCCGGAATCAGCTGATCGTCGTACGCGACACCAGGAACGTAGCTGATGATGTAATCGACACCAGCCGCGAGGGCCTTATCGATCTTCTCCCGGATCGCCGCCTCGCCAATTCCGTATCCGGTACGGATCTGGTCCACTTGCACCTGCCCACCGCGTTGCGCAGTGGCCCGCTCGATGTAGGTGTCGCTCGGGTTTTCGACCGGGATCACGTTGATGGAGGTCGACTTGGTGATTGCGTCGAAGTCCCGGCCGACGGTCTCGCAATGCTGCCGCAGGATGCCGAGCTTCTCGGTGATGACTTCCGGCTTGCCGGCGCCGATATTGCAAGCGTCGGCATACTGTGCGACCAACTTGAGTGTCACCTTCTCACCGCCACCGCCAACCCACAGCGGGATCTTCCGTCCCGGAACGCCGCTCATCGGCTTGTTGATCGGCTTGTCGATGCTGTAACGCTTCCCGGAGAACGTCGGCTCGTCCTCGGTCCACATCTTGTGCACGATCTGCACCGCTTCACGGAACCGCCCCATCCGGGTGGGGATATCCGTCCACTCGTAGCCGTAGGCCTTCCACTCTTGCTCATACCAGCCGGCACCGAGCCCCGCGTACAGACGCCCTTTGCTCATCGCATCGACCGTCGATGCCGTCTTCGCGTACAGCGACGGCTGACGGTATCCGTTGCAGCCGACCATTTGGCCGATGTGAATCCGCGACGTCTCACGCGCGAGTGCCGCGCTCGTCGTCCAGGCCTCGAAAACCGTGTTGTGCGTCGGCTCGGGAACGGTGTGGAAATGGTCGTAGACCCAGATCGAGTCGAATGCACCCTGATCAGCCTGCTTCGCGACGCCGATCATGGCGTCAAACTGCTCGGCCGGATCGGCGATCTCGGTCAGATCCATCCGCCAGCCCTGCGGAACGAATACTCCAAAACGAGGGTTCATCTGATCCTCCTGTGTCGTTACTTCTGGCGTTCGCCAGTACGGCGTAGCTGGCGGATGAGGTTGAAATCCATGCGCGCGACGTAAGCACCCACGATCGCCGCGACGACGCCTAGGCCGAGATAGATCAGATTGAGCGTCGAACTGTACGCCGGCGAACCGGGCAACAGGATGTCACCGTCACCGGTCAACGACGCCGAGGGAATCACGACGATCACCCAGATCAGCGGGGGCACGAACCACGCCCACGCCAGTTCCAGCCCCCTGGTGAAGACGCTCGGCAACAGCACGTTCGCAACGACGACGACGAGCAGACTGATCGGGATGTGTACGCCGCCACTGGTCGCGAGCGGCACGAAGAACACCCCGAGGACGGCGATGGCCAGCGTCACGACGCACCAAATTAGGACACCGAGCCACTGTTCGAGCGACTTCACGAGTCGAAGCCCGTAGCAGCGGCGAAGGAGTGCGCTACGCGTCCAGCGGCCGAGTCGACATCTTCCATCCCAAACACGTTGTCCTTTTGTTGGCGCGTCCTGTTAGTCGCTGACGCGTCCACACTAGCGAGCACGCTGACTAGATGATCTTGGTGACCTCGGCGAAGTGGCAGGCGGCCGGATGCCCAGTGCCTCGATCGACGAGTTCTGGGATGTCGCTCGAGCACTTTTCGCGCTGCGAGTCAGTGAGGTCGTTGGCGAACTTCTGACACCGCGTCCTGAACCGACAGCCACTCGGCGGGTTCGCCGGCGAGGGTATGTCGCCCTTGAGAATAATCCGTTGACGCGCTTTCTCGAGGCGTGGGTCGGGAATCGGGATCGCAGAGAGCAACGCCTGTGTATAGGGGTGGCTCGGCTTGTCGAATAACTCGTCGGTTTCGGCAATCTCAATGATCTTGCCGAGGTACATCACCGCGATCCGATCCGAGGTGTGCCGTACGACTGACAGGTCGTGCGCGATGAAAAGGAACGACAGGCCAAGCTCGTCGCGCAGGTCTTCCAGCAGATTCACCACGCCAGCCTGGATCGACACGTCCAGCGCCGAGACCGGCTCGTCAAGGATGAGCATTTTCGGTTGCAGCGCGAGCGCCCGCGCGATGCCGACTCGTTGCCGTTGCCCACCGGAGAACTCCGCCGGGTACCGATTGGCGTGTTCGGGGTTGAGCCCGACCTTCTCCAATAGCTCCCGGACTGTGGTCCGCAGCGCGGCGCCCTTGGCCACCTCATGCACAATCAGCGGCTCGGCGACGATGTCGAAGACCGGCAGCCGCGGGTTCAGCGACGCGTACGGGTCCTGAAAGACAATCTGGAGATCGCGACGGTACGGGCGCATCTTCTTTCGGTTGAGCCCAGCAATGTCCTTGCCCTCGTAATAGACGTGACCGCTGGTCGGTGTCTGAAGGTTAAGAATCGAACGACCGGTGGTCGACTTGCCGCAACCTGACTCCCCCACAAGGCCAAGGGTTTCTCCGGCGTACAGCTCGAGGCTGACGCCGTCGACCGCCTTCACGCTGCCGACCGTACGGCGAATCAATCCCCCGCCCTTGATCGGGAAATGCTTGACCAGATCGACCACCCGGACAAGTGGTTCAAGGCTGGAGCCTTTCCATCGCTGGCGCGCTCCTGGGCCGCTGACGGAGATCGGGTCCTTCTCCGGCGTGTTGGTGATGTCGGGTGTCGTCACGACTCATCTTCCTTCCGTGCCGCCTCGGCGTCTGTCGAGCCGTGATCGGCATGTTCCGTCGCACCAGCCAACTCCGCCGGTAGTTCGGCGTCCCCCGTCGCGTCGACGTCGAATACATCTCGCGCCTCAAACCCGTCGCGACCGACCTCGTCGCTGCGATGGCAGGCCGCGAAGTGATTCGCTCCGTCAACCTTCAGCAGCTCCGGTTCGACCTCGTCGCAAATTTCGATACGCATCGGGCAGCGTGGTGCGAACGGGCATCCGGGTGGCGCATTGACCATGGATGGCGGATTGCCCGGGATCGGCACCAACCGTTCGCGGGTGCTGCTGTCCAGCCGCGGCAAGGAACCCAGAAGGCCGACGGCGTAGGGCATCCGCGGCGTGTAGTAGATGTCTTCTGCAGAGCCGAGCTCGACCGGGCGGCCGGCGTACATGACGAGGACCCGGTCGGCGAAGCCTGCGACAACACCGAGATCGTGAGTGATCAGCACGGTGGCCGCTCCGGTCTCTGCCTGCGCGGTGTGGAGCACCTCAAGTACCTGAGCCTGCACGGTGACGTCGAGCGCGGTCGTCGGCTCGTCGGCAATGATTACATCCGGTTCGTTGGCCATCGCGATCGCGATCACGACTCGCTGCCGCATGCCACCGGAAAACTCGTGCGGGTACGCGGAAGCGCGATCCTTCGCGTTGGGGATGCCGACGACTTCCAGTAGCTCGACGGCACGCGCATCGGCTGCCTTCGCAGACAGCTTCTTGTCGTGCTGCCGCAGCGACTCGGTGATTTGGTAGCCGACACTGTAGACCGGGTCGAGCGAGGTCATCGGGTCTTGGAAGACCATTGCGATCCGCTTGCCGCGGATGTTGGACATCATCTTGTCGCTCTGGCCGAGTAGTTCTGTGCCGTCGAAGTTGACCGAGCCCTCAATCTTGGCCGACGCCGGGAGTAGGCCCATGATCGCCAACGAGGTGACCGACTTGCCTGAACCCGACTCGCCGACGATGCCGATGGTCTCTCCCCTGTGCAGGTCATAAGAGACGCCGCGTACGGCGTGCACTATCCCATCTGCGGTGGGGAAACGGACGTTCAGATCACTCACGGACAGCAGCAGGTCGCCCTTTTTTGTCGAGTTGGTCGTCATGCGCGCACCTGCGAGTTAGACGGATCGACGGCGTCCCGGATACCGTCCCCGATAAGGTTGATCGACAACACGATCAAGATCAGCGCGATGCCTGGGAAGTAGAACATCCATGGGCGTTGGTCCGCGGCTTCGACACCATCGGAGACGAGGCGACCGAGCGAGTAGCCGCTGCCCTGCACGCCGTACCCGAGGTAGGACAGCGTGGCTTCTCCGAGGACCGCGGTGGCCCCGGCGAGCGTCAGCCACACGATGATCGTGCCCGCGGCGTTGGGCACGAGGTGTTTGAAGATGATCCGTCGGCTACTGGTGCCGATCGAATGCGCCGCTTCGATGAACTCCCGCTCCCTGAGTGAAAGGAACGAGCCTCGTACGAGGCGGGCCAGGTCGAACCAGCCGAACAGAGCAAGGAACAGTCCGATCGCCCAAAACGCGCGCAGTCCTGGGAAGTTCTGCGAGACGACCATCAGCACGATCAGGGAAGGAATGACGAGGAAGAAGTCCAGCACGCGCATCAGGATGTTGTCGGTGTGACCGCCGAAGTAGCCGGAGATCGCGCCGTAAATGACGCCGATCGCGCCCGCGACAACCATCACGATGATCGCGATATAGAGCGAACGCTGGATGCCGCCCATCATCTGTGCCAACAGATCGCGCCCAAGGTTTCCCTGACCGAGGATATGTCCGTCGACCCCCGGTCCCGAGTTGGCCGAGTCGTAGTTCTTCGGAAGATAACTCTCGTTGTACTTATAGAACATCGGCCCTATATAAGCGATCAGGACCAGCAGTGCGAAAACAACGAGGCCGATGACCGCCGACGGGTTGTGAAAGAACCTGCTGACGATCTGCTGGCGCTGGCTGCGCGCCTCGATGGTGAACTCTCGGTCGGGGCCCGGCGATGTGCCGTCCTCGACCGGGGTGGTTGGTACTCCGATGGTGCTACTCACTGGTGCCCCTTTCGTGCCGGGCGGTGGCTAGTTCGAACGCGCGATAGTCGGTTGACATGAACTAGCTCAGCCTGATCCGGGGATCGAGTACGGCGTAGAGAAGGTCGGCTATCAGGTTGAAGAGGATGACGAAGAACGCCGCGAAGACGAGATATCCGCAGATCTTGTTTTGGTCGCCACGCGTCAGCGCGTCGATGAAGAACTCGCCGAGGCCGTGCCAGGCAAAGATCTTCTCGGTGATGATTGCGCCGGACAACAGCGCACCGGCGCCGATGGCGACGACGGTCGTGACCGGTATGAGCGCGTTGCGCAGCCCATGCCGGACCAGCACCCGTTTCCACGGGATACCCTTTGCCCGAGCGAGCCGCAAGTAGTCCGAGCTCATCACGTCGAGCATGGTCGCACGCTGGTATCGGCTCCATGCCGCAAAGCTCAGCGCTGCGAGCGAGATCGTGGGCAGCAGCAGATGTAGCAGCCGATCCTGGAAGAGCGGCCAGCCGCTCTCATACAGCGAGATACCCGCCGTCTCCTCGTTGACCGTCGGAATCACGTTTGTACCCGCGACACCGTTCAGACCGATTGCGCCCTTGCGAAGCAGCGCGGCAAACCAGAACGATGGGATGGCAATGAGGACATAGGCGATGGCCGAGAAGAAGTAGTCGCCGAACTTGTGCTGCCGCACGGCGGTGTAGACGCCTACGACGACGGCAAGGATGATCGCCAGGATGAGCGCTCCCACAACGAGCCGGATCGTGACGCCAAGCGCGTTGAACAGCTGCGGCTTGACAGCGTTGCCCGCAAGATCGTTGCCGAAGTCGCCGGTAACGAAATGGCCGAGCCATCTGAAGAATCGGACCGGGATCGGAAGATCGAGTCCAAGTTCCTTCGTCTTGGCGTCGAAGAATGCCTGCGGCGGACGAGGGTTTTGCTCGCGGTACTGGGCAAGAGGGTCCGCGGTCAGCGCGACAAGCCAATAGACCGCGAATGCCGCGAGAAACAGGACGACGATCGACTGGACGAATCGTCGGATCGTGAAGAACAGCAATGGTACCTCCGTGCATCGCGGGCATTCATCTTGCGCGCGTCGCTACGCGTTCACAAGAGGTCGACGGAGTGCATCGCGCGATCGGGATCTTCTGTGAAGAAGGGGATGGTGGGGAAACGCTCGCTGACGTAGGCCCCCGAGACCTGAGTCTCGAGGGCCCCGCCACAGGAATTGCGTTACTACTTCACCTTCCACGTATCGGAGTTCCACAGCGGACCAAAGGTCGTCGTGTTGTCCTCGATACCGGTGTACTTCGACGAGTACGCAAGAAGCGTCGGCTTCTGGTAGAGCGGCAAGGTGAACATGTCATTCCACAGAAGTTTGTCAGCCTGAGCCGTCAGGTCCTTCTGCTGCGTTGGGTCAACGGTGACCGCAAGCTTGTCCAGTAGCGCGTCGACTGCCTTGTCCGAACCACGCGAGTAGTTCTGGCCGGGCGCACCATCAACTGGCGAACGGTACAACGGCAACGTCTGGCTGATGAACGGATTGGAGACCCACGCGAACAACGCCATGTCAAATCCGCCCGCCTCCAGGCTGGTCGGCTTGGTCGCGTCAGCGAAGATGTCCGGGTCCAGGAACTTGTCGATCTTGATCCCGACTGCCTTGAGCTGCTGAGTCATCAGGTCGACCGTCTGCTCGCGCAAGGGGTTGCCTTGTGTCGTCGAGATCTTCAGCTCCAGAGGGCCGTCGACCGGCGAGGCGTAGATGCCGTCGGCGCCCTTCGTGTAGCCGGCTTGCTCCAGGAGTGACTGAGCTTCGGCGACATTGGCCTTGTCGTACTTGCCACCGGAGTTGTCGCTGTACTCGGGCTGGTTGTTGACCCAGAAACGGTTGTTGTCGATCTTGGCTCGATTATCGAACTGGCCGACCGTCTTCGCGACGATCTCGCTACGGTCGAGGCCGAGCGCGATGGCCTGACGCACTTGGGGCTTCGCGAGATGCTTGTTCTGCACGTTCATGTCAAGGTGCTCATACGAAAGCCCGAAGGTCGTAGTCGTCTTGACATCCGGTGACAGCGCCTGCAGATCCTTGACCAGGTCGAGCTGCGGCTGCGGGTAGACCATGTTGACGTCGCCGTTCTTAATCGACTTGACGACGGTGTCAGAGGTGCTACCGATGTTGTTGTAGACAATGCGCTTGATGTTCGGCTTCTTGCCCCACCACTTCGGGTTCTCGGTCAGTACCACGACCTTTTTGCCTGCCTGGATGTTCTTCTTCAGCAGTTGGTATGGACCCGCAGAGATTTCGCCGTCGATGCCGTCCTTGATCGGCCAGCCCTTGGTGATGTAGTCGCAGTTCTTCTTCGCATCGCCCTTGTCCATGATGTGCGCCGGGAACACCGGGGAGAACATCGACTTCCAGTCCGGGAATGCGGACTTGTAGGTGACTACGACTTCGTGATCATCCTTGCCCTGCTCGACGCTGGCCATCTGCTCGTAGCCGTTGGTGGAGATGAGTGCGGCGCACCCACCTGCCGCCGGGTCAGACGATTTCTGAGCGTTAGCCGTGTAGATGTAGTCCTTCGCGGTGATCTTCTTGCCGTCGCTCCAGACTGCTTTGGGGTTGATTTCGTACGTCGTCTTCTGGACGCCGTCCGCTCCCACCTCGTTGGTCGGCTCAGATGCGAGGATGTTCTTATCCCACTCAACAGTGAAGTCCGGCAACTGGTTGTAGGAGTACGGAAGCAAGCGGACTTCGATGTTTTGCGTCGAGGTCGCGTTGCCGGCCGAGATAATAGGCAGCAGGTTTGTCGGGAAGTCCGTGCTCTCACCGAAAGTGAAGGTTGGCCCCCCGGCCGAATCCTTACTACTTCCAGAACAACCAGCGGCCAGAAGCGCTAGCGCCATCGCGGCTGCGACTACACCTTTGCGCTTTGATAACAGCACAGTAAGTGCCTCCTTGTAATCCCTCCCGATCGGGAGAGCGGCTTGAACCTTTAGCGGCGGGGGTTCCGCCAAGCCGTCAAACTGTAAGACCATCTCACCTGTTGAGACAACGAGATTCGCCGCCTCGTTACACATCGGTTACCGAATTTGGCAAATTTTTATTACCTACGCGAAGGAACTGTCCGCCTCGCGACGCCAGGAAACTGCGGCTGACCTAGAGAAACAGCCACATTTTCCAACGGAGAGCCCGACCTGGTCGAGTGACCGAAACAGTCGGACTCGTGACCGCGAGTTACTTGCGGCCGCTTGCGCGCTTGCCGCGGTCGCGGCTACGCTCGGTCGCGCTGAGCAGCACCTTCCGCACCCGAACAGCTTCCGGCGTAACTTCCACACATTCGTCGACAGCACAGAACTCGAGTGCCTGCTCGAGTGAGAGGATCCGCGGCGGAATCAGTCGGACCAGTTCCTCGCTGGTCGCCTTTCGCATGTTGGTCAGTTTGCGCTCGCGGGTGACGTTGACGTCCATCTCGTCTTGGCGCGAGTTCTCGCCGATCACCATGCCCTCATACACTTCGGCACCGGCCTCGACGAGCATCGAGCCACGCTCTTGAAGGCCGAACATCGCATACTCGGTCGCGACTCCGGAACGGTCGGCGACCATCGAACCGTTCTGGCGGCTGCGCAGCTCTCCTACCCACTCCTCGTAGCCGTGCGAGATCGAGTTGAGCACTGCGGTACCCCGCGTTTCGGTCATGAACTCCGTGCGGAAGCCGATGAGCCCGCGGCTCGGCACGATCCACTCCATGCGCGCCCAGCCGGTGCCGTGGTTGGCGAGAGTCTCCATGCGCCCCTTGCGGACGGACAGCAGCTGCGTGAGCGTGCCGATGAACTCTTCCGGCACGTCGATCGTGACGTGATCGAACGGCTCCATCACCTTGCCGTCGACCTCACGGGTGACGACCTGCGGCCGTCCGACGGTCAGCTCGAAACCTTCGCGCCGGAAGGTCTCGACGAGGACGGCGAGCGCGAGCTCACCTCGGCCCTGGATCTCCCAGGTATCCGGTCGCTCGGTGGGGAGCACATGGATTGAGACGTTGCCGATCAACTCGGTATCGATCCGGTTCTTCAGCAGCCGCGCCGTGAGCTTTGTACCGCTCCGCCCCGCGAGGGGGCTGTTGTTGATACCGACGGTCATCGAGATCGACGGTTCGTCGACGGTGATACCTGCGAGCGGGCGCGGGTCCGCAGGATCGGCGAGCGTGTCGCCGATCATCACATCAGAAATACCCGCTACGGCGATCAAGTCGCCGGGTCCGGCCTCCTCGGCAGGCACCCGGTTGAGGCCCTCCGTAAGCAGCAGTTCGGCAACCTTCGCTCGCTTGATGTCGCCGTTCGGCGAACACCAGGCAACCTGCTGCCCGGACCGCATCGTGCCATTGTGGATCCGGCACAGCGCGAGACGGCCAAGGTACGGCGACGCGTCCAGGTTGGTGACGTGCGCCTGCAGTGGCATCGTCGGGTCGTACGTCGGCGCCGGGATCTCATCCAGCAGCGTGTCGATCAGCGGACCGAGATTGGGGCTGTCCGGGCTCGTGCCGTCCGCGGGACGTTCGAGCGACGCTTTGCCGAGCTTGGCGTGGCAGTAGACGATGGGGAAGTCCAAGTTTGCGTCGTCAGCCATGCCCAGATCGTCGAAAAGATCCATGAAGAGGCCATAGGTCTCGTCGACGACTTCGCCGATGCGAGCGTCGGCGCGATCGACCTTGTTGATGACCAGCACGACCGGCAGCTTGGCCTGGAGCGCCTTGCGCAGCACGAATCGGGTCTGCGGGAGCGGACCCTCAGAGGCGTCGACGAGCAGCAGCACGCCGTCAACCATGGACAATCCGCGCTCAACCTCGCCACCGAAGTCGGCGTGACCGGGCGTGTCGACGATGTTGATGATCATCGGCTTGCCGTCGTGCTCAATCTTTACCGCGGTGTTCTTTGCGAGGATGGTGATGCCCTTCTCGCGTTCGAGATCCGTGGAGTCCATGACCCGCGTCGCCGACTCAGCCTGACCCTCGTGCCGCTCGCCAAGAGCCCCGGCCTGCTGCAGCATTGCATCAACGAGCGTCGTTTTGCCGTGGTCGACGTGCGCCACTATCGCGACGTTGCGGATATCGTCACGATGAACCAAGTTGACCGACGTCGCGTTTGGGCTGCTCATACTGCGGGAACTCCTAGGATGGAAACGAAAGTGAAAAACAGTTAATTCTAGAGGCTGCAACCGCCATACGGGGTTCGTCGTGTCGGATCGCACTTGCTAAGTCCGGTTCACAGGCACGATCGGACACCCTGGCGGACGATGGATACACAAGCTCACTTCGCGTCGTCGTACTCCCCCGTCCGGCGACGCACTTGGAAAGGACACCACGATGAGCCAGTTCGACGAGATGAAGAAGAAAGCCGAAGGGCTCCTCAGTACGGCGTGGGAGAAAGCCGAGCCGATCTTGAAAGATGCCCGCGAGGTGGCCGAGCCGATTTATAAGGACGCCAAAAGCAAAGCGACGCCCATCCTGAAAGACGCGAAGGACAAGGCCGTGCCGGTCCTCAAGGACGCCCGAGACCGCGCGAAGCCACTGCTCAAGGACGCGAAAGACAAGGCCGGACCGCTGCTGGAAAACGCGAAGGGTAAAGCCAGCGACCTGTACGGAGACGTACGAACCAAGTTGGACGAACTGAAGTCGGATCGACCGCACGACGACCGAAGTTCTGAGGGCTAAGCGGCGGACTCGCGAGCTTCGTCGGCCAGTTCCATCAGCGCCGCGACGGCGTGCTCGCGACGGTCCCACGGCACGACGATGTGGTCGTGATAGCGACCCGCGATCACGTTGCAGCTGATGTCGGACGCGGTCAGCCGCTGCGCCACCGCTGCGGTCAGTCCGACGAGTGACAGATCGGAGAGGACCCGAAGAGTGATCCACCCGCCGACGTAGTCGTACTTTAGGCCGGCCTCATCCGCGACCTCCTGAGAAAGCACCGCGGTCAGGCCTTCGTCTTCGGCGACCGTCGCTTCGGCCGAGGACAGCAGATTGAGCGAGCCGGACGGCACCGAGACGAAGACGAAACGGCCGGGGCGCAACTTGGGACGAAGATCGGCCAACGCCCGACCGAGATCGACGATTGGCGTACCGCCGAACGACGTTTCGTTATCGGACATTTCGTTATCAGACATTTCGCGGTCAGACATAGTGCTCAAATCCCTCTTGTAAGGCGGCCATGCGTACGCGCGGCCATGATTGGCTGCTGCGCAAAGAGCGCCGCCACTCATCGGTCAGACGCTCACACGCGAGTCGGCAGGAGGCCAACGGTGCGGCTGCGGACTGGGGGCAGTGGTCCTGCTGGTGCTGAGCGAACTCTACCTGCCGGCACCGACATAGGTTCGCCAACGGCGATGAACGTAACGACGACCACGGCAACTGTTCACCTGAACTCCACCTCTTTCTGTCGGTTCGGGTGTCGCCTCGGCTCGCGCTCTCCAGCGTCGACGTTCTGCCCGTCCGTGCACCGCCGGCCGCTGACATGCGACACAATCACCTCATGGCATCCGTCCCGCACCCCGTCACCCGCGCGGTGCGGTTCCTCGCGGTCTCTGACCCGGGCCAGTTGCGTCTGACCAGCGCAGCAGGGACGGCGCTGACCGTGCTACTGACGATCGTGGTCTCGATTGGATTCACATCGGCAACGGGCGACCCGGTGACGGTCGCCATGCTCGGCACGGTCGTATCCATGCAAGCCTCGGTATCGGTCAAGGACCGTACCCCTCGGGCACGGATCGCCACGACGGCGCTGATGGCCCTTCCTGCGGCCGGCGCCGTACTGCTCGTTGCGGCACTATCGGAGTTCGGCAAGCTCGCCGACGTCGGGTTCATCGCCGTACTGTTCACGGCCGTATGGGCACGCAGGTTCGGCCCGCGCGGAACCGCGTTGGGCATGGTGTCGTTCATCTCGTACTTCTTCGCACTGTTTCTGCATGCCACGATCGCGCAGGTGCCGGTGCTGCTGATCGCCATCGCCATCGGAGTGACGGTCGCGCTGTTCGTGCGTATCGCTATCTTTCGGGACCGGCCCCAGTCAGAGGTACGCCGGCTCGCCCGGGCCCTGCGCGCCGCGTCGGTGTCCGCCCTCGAGGTGGCCGCACCCGACCGGCCCCGCGACATCAACACGCTACGTCGCAAGCTGACCGGCCTGGCGGACACCGGGATGATGATCGAGGACTGGCTGGACCGCAACAACGCCTCGCTGCACCTGAGCGTGACGAGCCATGACCTTTCGGTCCGGGTGTTCGAGGCGCAGATCGCGACCGAGCAGCTTGCCAGCGCGCTGTGGGCGCTCGCTGGGGATGGCTCGTGGGCGCCGTCCTTGGGTCGCGCGATGACCGCAGTCGGCGCTTGCTTGCAGGACAACCCGTCGGCCGAGGCGTTGCGCGCCGCGCGACGCCTCGCCACCGACGCCGCGGATAAGGCGGACTCCAGCCAGGTCGGCATTGCGACCATCCTCGCGGCGCGCACTGTCCAGGCGCACACCGCTATCCACCGCATCACGGCAAACACGACACGGGAGCGAAAGCGCGCCAACAGCAACACGACCGAAGCGATTCCAGCTGTCGTGTCGGCATCGGTCTCGCCTGCGCGCGGGTCCGACTCGATCGACGCGTACGGCGGGGCTGACGAACCCGATGCGCCCGAGGTAGCCGGCAGGCCGGGATTAAACAAGAACACGCGTGCGGCGATCCAGGTCGCCGTCGCCACCAGCGCGGCCACCGTGGTCGGCGAGCTGATCTCACCTAACCGGTGGTACTGGGCGGTGCTGACGGCGTTCCTCGTGTTCGGTGGGGTCACAACTCGCGGGGAGCTTCTGACGAAGGCCGGAAACCGCATCCTGGGCACCGTCCTAGGGGTCGTGGCCGGCGTACTCTTGGCGGCTCTCGTCGGACACCATCCGATCGCCCAGATGGCGCTGATCGTGGTCTGTGTCTTCTTCGGCTTCTGGCTGGTCGCCGTCAACTACTCGTTGCTGGCGTTCTTCATCACTGTGCTTCTGGCGTTGCTCTACGGGCTTCTGGGTAAGTTCAGCGTCGACGTACTCGAGCTGCGGATCTATGAGACCGCCGCCGGAGCGGCGATGGGCATTATCGCGGCGTTTGTCGTCCTGCCGGTCCGGACCCGAGCGACCGTTATTGCGGGGGTCAACGGCTATCTCGGCCAGATGAGTGCGCTGATCGACGAGAGCATCGAGTCGGTCCTCGCACCGGGCGGCAGCAACAACCTCGTCGCTAAGTCACGCAGTCTCGACACCGCGCTGCAGGATGTCGTCACGGCCGCGAAGCCGCTGAGTCTCGGGCCAACGACGACAGGCCGCCGTAGTACCCGCCGACTCCTGCGCGTGCTAGGCGTCAGCGGACGCGCGGCGCATGCACTCGCTCGCGCCGGAGTCGTTGCCAGCCGAGCCGAACCGGACACGAGACCGTCGGAAGAAACCGCCGATGCGCTCCGGGCCGCGACACTGGTAGTGCAGGGGCATCTGGACCTGGCCATGAAGATGGTAGCCGGAAAGCCCTTCGAACATCCGCCGCGTAATGCCGATTCGCCGGTAATCAACGTGATGACGACGACCTCGAACACCCCCGGCGCACTACGCAGCGCCGTGCGGGCTCTGAGCAAGCTCAACCGGTCGATCACCGAGTTGATCTCGTGATGCGGGCCGCCTACATCGAGCGCTTCGGCGGGCCCGACAGCATCCGCTACGGCGCATTGCCCGTCCCGGCCATAGGGCCCCGCGAGGTATTGGTATCCGCTGAAGCGATGGCCGTCAACCACGTCGACCGGTTTGTCCGCTCGGCTGCTTATCGGACTCCCGTCACGTTTCCCTTCGTTATCGGACGTGACCTCGTCGGCACGATCACCGCGGTCGGCGCGGACGTGACGCAGTTCGGCACTGGCGACCGGGTCTGGTGCAACAGCCTCGGATACGCCGGCCGACAAGGCTCATTCAGCGAGTACGTCGGCGTACCCGAGGACCGCGCCTATCCCCTACCCGACGGAATCGATCCCGTCGAAGCGGTCAGTGTGCTGCACACGTTGGCTACGGCGTACCTCGGTCTATGCCGGGAAGGATCAATAGCGACCGGGGACACGGTCTTTATCGGTGGTGCCGGGGGCGGCGTGGGCTCGTCCGCCGTACAGCTCGCCGCTGAGCGCGGCGCGAGAGTGCTCGCCAGCGCAGCTCCGGATGACTTTGAGTGGGTCCGCTCGTGCGGTGCGGACGAGGTTTTCGATTATCACAATGACGCGATCGCGGATTTACTGCACGAGCGAAACCCATCCGGATTCGATCTATATTGGGATTGTTCTGGCCACCACGACTTTGTTCACACCATTCCGCTGATGGCCATGCGCGGATGCATCATCGTCGCGGCGGGGCTGTCCTCGGCCGATCCGGTGCCGACCGGAGCGCTCTACACCCACGATCTCAGCCTCCGTGGATTCGCGATCAGTAATGCCTCCGTCGAGGACTTGCGCGCTGCCGCAGAGTTCATCAACACATCGTTCAGGACGCGCGGGGTCAACACTCGAATTGGCCGCATCCTGCCGCTGAAGGATGCGGCCGAAGCGCATCGGCTCCTGGAAACCGAGTCCACGCGCGCGTTGGGCGGCAAGATCGTCATCCGTCCTTGAAGGAACGATCGATCAACCTACTCTCGCTGGGACGGCACCGAGACAATCACCCGACCGGAACTGGTGCCGCTCAACAACGACTCGAAAGCCTCGGGCACCCGGTTTATTCCATCGAAGACAGTGTGGATACTGCGGACCTTGTCCTCGCGCAACCACCGGCCGACCTCGGACTCAAATCGTTCGCGTAGGTCCTCGTGCGCGGTGACCGTAAAACCTCGAATGGTGATCTCTTGGTAGATGACGTTTCGGAAGTTCGCCGGACCTCCGGAACCCGATCCACCCGATACCGCTCCGCAGATCACCACCCGGCCGCCGAAGTTCAGCACATCGAGCGCCGCCTCAAGTTGCTCTCCCCCGACGTTGTCGTAATACAGGTCGATTCCCTCCGGTGCCGCCGCCCGCAACAGGTCGACAGCGGGACCCGCGTGCCTGTTGATGGCACGATCGGCGCCGAGGTCGTCGGTGAGCATCGCGACCTTGTCAGCTGATCCGGCGACGCCGATGACCGTCGCGCCGCGCGCCTTCGCGAACTGCACCGCGCAGCTACCGACCCCGCCGGCAGCGCCGGAGACGCAGACGATGTCCTCGGGGGTGACCTCGCCGACGTGGATCATGCCGGTGTAAGCGGTGAGGCCGACGTGACCAAGAATCGTCAGGCGCGCGTTGAGATCCTCATTTGACGCGGCCTTGTCGATCTTGCGTAGTTGATCGGCGTCGACGACGGCTGCTGTACACCATGGCGATTTGCCTACGGCCAGATCGCCCGGCACGAACTGCTGATCGCTGGATCTGAGTACCTCGACCACGGCATCGCTGGCTGGAACGTCACCGACCCCGATTCCCGGCCCATAAGCGGTGCCCTTCCCGCCGAGGCGGTGAGCCAGCCCGGCATTCAGTCCGAGCCGCCGAAGCCCTACCAGCACCTGCCCGTCGCCCGGATCATCCACCTCAGCGTCAAAGACGCCAAAATTCTGTGCCGTCGCGGCTCCGGTGGGTATCGCGGTCAATTGCACTGATTGGCATCGCATAGACCGACCTTACGTCGCGGGCTTCGCCGTCGCTCCGATCTGATCTCGAAGCCATTCGTCAATGGTCGCTAGGGCCGCTCGCGCCATCGAAGTTTCGTGCCCCGTGAAGGCGTGCGGCGATGCGGGATAGACGCGCAGATCGACTTCGACGCCCGCTGCGATAAGCCTCGCCGCCATGGCGAGGTTGTCCTCGAGGAGAACATCTTCCGTGCCGATCACCATCAGGAGCGGCGGGAGGTCAGTCAACTCCGCGAAGATGGGAGAGATGTCCGGGTCCGCCCGATCGGGCGCGTCACCTGCATACGCGCCGAGAAAGTACTCGTCGGCGATGAGGCGCCCGGGCGGCGTCTGCGCGGAGAGGTCGTACGTGCCGCATTGAACGACCGCGCCCCCGAATGCATGAATCCCCCGATCGCGTAGCCGAATCAGCGTCGTGGCCACCAAGGTCGAGCCCGCGGACAATCCGCCCATGGCCAATCGTGTCGTGCCAAACCGTGCTTCGGCGTTCGCGACGAGCCACAACGCCGCGGTCTCGCAATCGTCTGTCGCCGCCGGCCATGGATGCTCCGGGGCCAGTCGGTAGTCCACGCTCACCACGGCGATGCCCAGGTCGTCGACGAGCCGCCGATTTCGAACATCGCTACCTGCGGCGGACCCGAGGTAGAAGCCGCCGGTGTGGATCTCCAGCAGCACTCCCGCCGCGGCCTGGCGCGTCGGCATGTGGATCCGGACGGGCACACTCCGCCCGCAAGCGCTCACTGTCTCCAGCGACGGCGATGGCTGGCACTCGGCCGGGATGGGCATCGCTGCACGGACAGCGAGGAGCTCACTTTCGCTCGTGGGCCCGTGGCCGGGAGTTCGGCGTGCGTAGAACGTACGAGACTCGCCGACAAGCGACAAGAGCACCGGATCGATCAGAGAAGACATCCCAACTCGCATGAGAGAAACTCTAGGACCCCTGGTCCTCGGCAACGGTGCCTGTCCACCGCCCACCAGCGTGACGAAACCAGTTGGAAATCGCTCGCCATGTCAGACATAGGTAGTACAATTGTCGCATGGACAGAGTGAGCAAGCGCGACCTCAACCAACACACCGCATCGGTCCTCGATCGAGTGATCGAGACGGGTGATGTCGTCGTGACCGAACGCGGCGTACCTCGGTGGCGGGTCAGCCCCTTCCAAGGCCAAGATGCGCCGCTCGGCCGGATGGAACACGATGGTCGCTACACTCCGCCGACGCCGACGCCAGCGCCCTGGCCGAGCAGTCCTGGCGGTCCGAAGTACACCGACGCCGACGTTGACGCTTTGTTCGACGAGATGCATGGGGACCACTGAGGTGGGCATCGTCTACCTCGACTCCTCGATTGCGCTTCGCACCATCCTCGACGTCCCCGAGCGCGTCCGGCTGCAGACCTGGATGCAGATCCCTGGAACAGTTCATGTGTCGTCTCGGCTCTTGCGCACCGAAGTCATCCGCGTACTACGACGCGACGCCCGGCCACTGACCGACGGGGCACCACTGCTCGATCGCGTAGGCATGT
The DNA here is from genome assembly GCF_003003235.1 of Antricoccus suffuscus. Lineage (NCBI taxonomy): Bacteria > Bacillati > Actinomycetota > Actinomycetes > Geodermatophilales > Antricoccaceae > Antricoccus > Antricoccus suffuscus. Next base: position 45,305 of record NZ_PVUE01000012.1, on the reverse strand, counting down.
TCGACATCACCCGTGAGACCCATTCGGTCGCCGAGTCCATCGAGCGCCATATCAAGACGCTCGATGCGCTTCATCTGGCGACAGCACTTCTCATCGGCGAACAGGTCACGGTCGCCAGCCATGACGCTGCCATGAAAGCCGTGGCGGGCCACCTCGGACTCCAGGTCACCGACCCGGTCGAATCGAACTGACCGAACCATGGAGGCCTACGTCGATCGCACAGGTGAAAATGATGATCCGTCGGGCTATCGTTATCGGATGACGAACGCCCGCGTGCTTCAGATCGGGATAGACCCGGAGGTCGTCGACTTCTCCCCGTGGCCGGGCCAGGACGCCGACAAACTTCGGGCCCGCATCGGAGCGGCCAAGGCGGAGTTGAGTCGCGCCGGTCTGGACGTCACTGTCTGCCTCTTGCCGGACGACGCCGACATCGCTGAGTCGGTGGTTACGGAGTTATTCGCCAACAGGGCATACGACGTGGTCGAAATCGGGTCCGGGCTGCGGACGTCTCATGAGTACACCCTGATCTTCGAGCGGATCGTCAACACGGTTGCCGCACTCCAGCCAGGCCTCCCGTTCGCCTTCAACGACTCTCCCGAGACAACCTTGGACGCTGTCCACCGAGGCCTCACACGTTGAAGCGGAGCTCCACCACGTCGCCCCACATACCAACCTTTCACTGCATAGCGTCACCCGCCATAGGTATCCAGATCATTCACCAGTGCCCGCGCCTGCCAGCGCCCTGCACGGTGCTCGATCTCGATCGGGTGGTCGAAGCACTCGCTGACCAGTTCGGTCGTCAGGATCTCTCGGGCTCGGCCAGCCGCATGCACCTGGCCGTCCATGATCAGCATCGCATGCGTCGTCGTTGTGGGCAGCTCCTCCAGGTGATGCGTCACCAGAATGGTGGCAAGGTCCGGCCGAACAAGGTGCAGATGGTCCACGGTGCTGAGGAACTGTTCGCGCGCCGCGACATCCAGCCCCGTAGAGGGCTCGTCCAGCAGTAGGAGCGGAGGGTCCGGCAGCAGGGCACGCGCAATCAGCGCGCGCCCCCGCTCGCCTTGCGACATCGTCGGCCATGTCGCCTGCTCCAGCCCGGCAAGACCCAGCATCTCGATCAGCTTGTCAGCGCGGGCCTGGCTGGCGGTGTCCGGCGTCCAGCGCGGCATGAGTTCTGTCGTGCCAGTCGCGCCAGTGAGGATCACCTGCCGAACTGTGAGCGGCGAGCTAAGCGGGTGGCGGGGATTGACATGTCCGATGGACTCGCGCAGCTCCCGGATGTCGACCCGTCCGAGCTCGCGGCCGAGCACATGGACGCTGCCGCGGGTCGGGTGCTTCACCGCACCGCACATGCTCAGGATGGTGCTCTTGCCAGCTCCGTTCGGGCCGATCAGCGCCCATCGTTCCCCCGCACGAACCGTCAGGTTGATGCCGGTGAGAATTTGACGCGATTCCCGCACAAAGTCCACAGCTTCAAGGCGGAGGATCTCCTGGTCAGTCATTGGCACTCTCCAGTTCGCTGCTCTCGTTCTGCTGTTGAAAGCTCTGGACGGGGCCACTCCGGCGCTCCTTGAGGATGAACGAGAGTGCGAATCCAGCTACCAGCAGTACAGCGACGATCACGAAGACTGACTGGACGCTCGTGTGGTCCGCGATGGATCCCAGCAGCGGGCTGACCAGTCCTCCGAGCGAAAGCGTCAGTCCCAGCGTGACTCCGCTGGCCATGCCGATCCTGTTAGGCAGGTATGAGTGCGACAAGGTGATCTGCGCGGCGAAAGGCAGGAACAGGCCAGTCCCCAGGACCGCCGCGGCGACGATGACAATCACCGGAGACGGCGCGAGCACGATCGCGATGGCCGAGACTGCCGCCAGCAGGTACCCGGTGCGCACGATGCGCAGCCGTCCGAATCTGTCAGCCAGCCAACCGCCGGCAAGAGTTCCCACTGCGCCGGCCGCGGGGAACACCGACAGCGCGATCGACGCGAAGCCGGTGGTCACGTCGAACCGCTGGATCGAGTACAGCGAGATGAACGTCGAGGTGCCGACGTAGGCGACTGACCAGGTGGCCAGCACCGCGGTGAGCCACGCGAAAGCACGCCAGTCGTCGGGAATCGAAGCCTTGGCGGCGGCAGGCGCTCGCTCGGTAGCCACTGTCCGCGAGAACAGGTGCTTCCAGGAGACGAGCACGTGCACCAGCCCCAGCACTACCGCCGGGATCATGAGGAAGCCCGAGCCAGACAGCCCGAAGGTGCCGACCACGAGAATCACGGCGGAAGGTGCCAGCGCCACGCCGACATTCCCGCCGACAGAGAACAGACTCATCGAGCCGCTGGTGCCACCGCCGAGCTCGCGCGCTTCCATGGTCGCCGCCGGGTGGTACGCGGCGACACCGATACCGGAGATAGCCACGACGATCCAGACGGCCGCATACGAGTCGACGACGATGCCGCTCAGGGCAATGCCAGCGCCGGCCGCGAGGAGCCCGGCCAGGCTCATCCAGCGCATCCCGTAGCGGTCACTGAGGTATCCGAACATCGGCTGGGCGACGCTCGACAGAGCAGTTGCGGCAAGGGTGATGCCGGCGACTGCCGCGTAGGAGTACTCCGCGTGGAGCACGAAGAACGGCAGCAGCGCCGCGACCGCGCCGGTATAGAAGTCGTTCGCTGCATGGGTGGCGGTCAGTGCCCACAGGCCCAGCCGGTTGCGGGTTCCAGGAGAGGTCGTGCTCATGTGCTTCTTTCGATCCAGGGCGCGTCGAGGCACGGCGCGCAAGTAGTGAGGGAGACCAGCAAGGGTGAGCCACTCCGCGCGCAAGATGTCTGGTCGGATCAGTTCCTGGCGCGGCGGCGAAGAAGTAGCGGCCGAGGCATGAGTTAGACTCTACACACCTTCTCAGACAAGTAGTCAAGTGGAGATTTCATGGCACTAGTGACACGCACCCCGCTCGCAGAGCAAGCAGCGGATCTGCTCCTCGACCGCATACGCGGCGGCGAGTGGCCGTTGGGATCAAAGCTCCCCGGGGAGAACACGCTCGGACCGCAGCTCGGAGTCGGCAGGTCCACTGTGCGCGAGGCCATTCGCCGGTTGGCCGGTCAGGGCGTCCTGGCCACCAGGCAAGGGGCTGGCGTCTTCGTTGCTGCGCTCGATGTGACCAAGGACTGGGGCGCGGCGCTGCGCAAGGCAGACATCAACTCGGTGATCGAAGCCCGCATCGCCATCGAAGTCGAAGCCGCAGCTCTTGCCGCCGAGCGGAGGTCGCCAGCTGAGCTGCGCGCGATGAGGTGGGCCGCAGGCAAGCGCGACGCCCAGCGAACGGACATCGAGGCTCACGTCGACGCGGACATCGTCTTCCACCGGGCCATCGTGGCCGGATCGCACAACCCGATCCTCGTCGACCTGTTCGACAGCTTCACGCCGCGCAGCCGGCAAGCCATGATTGATCTGCTGCGGCTACGCGGCGACTTCGGCAGCGACGCCGACCAGCACGCGCACCAAGACATTCTTGACGCCATCGCTGATCGCGATGACCGGACCGCATCTACCCTGGCGCGGGAGCACCTGCTGACGCTCAAGATGGCGTAAGAGGTCACGGTCGGGTGCGTTGCTAGCCAAAGGTCCGGGCGGTGAAGCACCGTCTCAGCAGCCAGAGGTTAAAGCGAAAAGCGGAACTCCACCACGTCGCCGTCGGCCATCACGTAGTCCTTACCCTCCATGCGGACCTTGCCGGCGGCCTTCGCGTCGGCCATCGACCCGGCGGCGACCAAGTCGTCGAAGGATACGATCTCCGCCTTGATGAAGCCGCGCTGGAAGTCGGTATGGATGACGCCGGCGGCCTCAGGCGCAGTCGCGCCCTGCGGGATGGTCCACGCGCGAGCCTCTTTGGGCCCTGCCGTCAGGTAGGTCTGCAGACCCAACGTATTGAACCCGGCGTGCGCCAGCTGATCGAGACCGGACTCGTCCTGACCGATCGACTCGAGAAGCTCCTTGGCGTCTTCCTCGTCGAGCTCGATGAGCTCTTCCTCGGTCTTGGCGTCAAGGAAGATCGTGTCGGCCGGCGCAACCAACGCGGACAGCTCCTGCTTACGCGCGTCGTCGGACAGTACGTCGGTATCGACGTTGAACACATAGAGAAATGGCTTCGCGGTCATCAGCTGCAAGTCGCGAATCAGCGCGGTATCGATACCAGCTTTCGCAGCACCGGCGAAGATCGTCGTGCCTGACTCGAGCAATTCCTGCGCCTGCTTGGTTGCCTCGAGCGTCGACTGAAGGTCTTTCTTGATCCGCGCGTCCTTTTCCTGGCGTGGCAGTGCTCTTTCGATCGTCTGCAGGTCGGCAAGGATGAGCTCGGTGTTGATGATCTCGATGTCAGACAGCGGGTCGACGCGACCATCGACGTGTACGACGTTGTCATCCTCGAATGCGCGCACCACCTGACAGATCGCGTCGGCCTCGCGGATGTTGGCGAGGAACTTGTTGCCTAGTCCCTCGCCTTCACTGGCCCCCTTGACGATGCCTGCGATGTCGACGAACGAGACAGACGCTGGAAGGATCTTCGCGCTGCCGAAGATCCCGGCCAGCACGTCGAGCCGCGGGTCGGGTACGCCGACCACCCCGACGTTCGGCTCGATCGTCGCGAACGGATAGTTCGCGGCGAGCACGTTGTTGCGGGTAAGGGCGTTGAACATCGTGGATTTGCCAACGTTGGGCAGACCGACGATTCCGATAGTGAGACTCACGTGCGCAATCCTAGTGGTCTACCCGAGCCCGGTTGGGTCACACGGTTTCGTTGGACGTTGCGCCGCGCCGTCTTGGACCCCAGCGCACCGCCGTATCGCCCGGCCCGGCGACGTCTCTTGTCGCGCCAACCTCCTGCTTGTCGCGGCTCTTTAGGCGGCACAAGGGGGATCTTGGCGGTATGAGGAAGGCCGCACCTGGGCGAATCCACGCCGACGGGCGTGTCCGATATCCGCTAGCGAGGCTAACGGATTCCTGGGACGATGCGTGACATGAGCGGACCGAGCACGTCGCATACGACCGGACTTCCCGACCCGGACGCGTGCTACCGCGCCGTCACCAGCCGCGACCACCGGTACGACGGGTGGATATATGTCGCCGTACGGTCGACCGGAATCTACTGCCGGCCCAGCTGCAGTTCCGTCACCCCAAGGCGGGAGAACTGCTCGTTTCACAGCACCGCCGCCGCCGCACAGCAGGCCGGATATCGCGCCTGTCTGCGCTGTCGACCGGACGTCGTACCCGGATCTCCGCAATGGGACCTACGCGCGGATACGGTCGGGCGGGCGATGCGGATGATCAGTGACGGCGTCGTTGACCGGGATGGTGTCAGTGGTCTGGCGACCCGTCTCGGTTACAGCGAACGCCAGCTCAACAGGCTGATCAGCGCTGAGCTTGGCGCGCCACCAGTCGCGCTCGCCCGTGCCCAACGCGCCCACACCGCACGCGTCCTCATCGAAGGTACGACGATGCCGATGGCCGACATCGCCTTCGCTGCCGGTTTTTCCAGTGTTCGGCAGTTCAACGACACGGTCCGCGCAGTGTTCGCTCAACCGCCGACGGCGTTACGCACCCGACACTCGACACATGCCAGCGACGGTGGCGAGTTGCTGTCGCTGCGACTGCCGGTTCGCGAACCGTTTCACGCCGACGGGATCTTCGACTTCTTCGAGCGCCGCCAGATCGCCGGAATCGAGACGGCTCGGCGTACACCCGAGGGATGGGTCTACGCACGCACGGTCGGCCTGGCGCACGGAGCCGCGGCGCTAGCGCTGCATTGGAACGACGGCCAACTCACGCTCAAGGTCTCGTTGGAGGACTTCCGCGACCTGACCCAAGCAGTACGCCGCGCCCGTCGGCTGCTTGATCTCGACGCAGACCCGGTCGCGGTGGACACGACGTTGTGTGGCGCGAGTTGGCTGAAGGCGTACGTCGAGGCGGCTCCCGGGCTGCGCGTACCCGGCGTACTCGAGGGACACGAACTCGCGATCAGGGCCTTGCTCGGTCAGCAGATCTCGGTGGCCGCCGCCGCCAATGCCGGCGCCAAGCTCGTCGCACGGTACGGCGCGCTCAGTCCAGTCACCCCGACCGAACCGGGTCTCACCCACCTATTCCCATCGAGTGCGGCGTTGGCCGAAGTCGACTCGATGGAGCTGCCGATGCCGCGCAGCCGAGCAACGGCGCTGGTCGGACTCGGCGCCGCGCTCGCCAGCGGCGCGGTTGACCTGGACATCGGCAGCGACCGGCTCGAGTCACACGCGCAACTGTTGGCGTTGAAGGGCATCGGACCATGGACGGCGGACTATGTCACGATGCGCGCGCTCGGTGACCCGGACGTGTTCTTGTCGACGGACCTGATCGTACGGCGAGCGGCTGCGGCGGCCGGAATGCCCGCTGATCTCGGCCCGCTCGATGACGCGGCAAAAGTATGGGCGCCGTGGCGAAGCTACGCGACAATGCATCTGTGGCGCGCCTCGCCGCAGTTGCTCGCCCAGGACCGCTAAGCACGTCGGGTCACACGCCAGTAATCGTTGGATGGCGTCCACTCGAAGGGCCGCGGCTGTGGGATTGCCAGGTCCAAAATGCCAGGTCCGGGAATGCCGGGTCCAGGAAATGTCAGTCCTCTGCCGCACACTGAGGACATGGACCTGAGCACGCTTCTCTACATCGCGATCACCCTGCTGTGCACGGCCGCCGGCGTGTGGGCGGGCGTCGTCGCCGGGCGCCGACTCGGCGCGGCGAGCACACTGGCTGACCAACCACGACTGGACTCGGCTGTGCAGCCGATCGAGGACACGCTTGCCCGAGTCGAGGACTATCTGCGCAGCAGCGCATCACATCGCGCCGCGGAAACTGGAGCCCTGCGCGAGCAGGTGCGCGCGATGCACGAATCGCAGCTCACTTTGGGGCAGCAGACCGGCAAGCTCGTCAATGCCCTGCGCGCTCCGACCGTGCGCGGTCGATGGGGCGAGATGCAGCTGCGCCGCATCGTGGAGTCGGCCGGCATGCTTCCGCACTGCGACTTCCGCGAGCAGGACACGACGTCGTCGGATGACGGGTTACTGCGTCCTGACCTGGTCGTACAGCTCACTGAGGGCCGCACGATCGTGGTCGACTCCAAGGTACCGTTCACCGGTTTCATCGCGGCTATCGACGCGTCTGATGACATCGAGCGCGTTGCCAAGCAGCAAGCCCACGCACAGCACGTACGTCGACACCTCGATGCGCTGTCGCGTAAGCGCTATCCGGCTCGCTACGAAGCGAGTCCCGAATTCACCGTGATGTTTCTGCCAAGCGACGCGTTCTTACAGGTCGCGCTCGAACACGACCCGGCACTGCTTGAGCACGGCTTCGACCGCGACGTGATCATGGCGACGCCCTCGACGCTGCTGGCGTTGTTGCGCACCGTCGCCTATACCTGGCGCCAGGACACGCTGAGCCGCGAAGCGCATCAGGTGCTCGACCTTGGCCGGGAGATGCACGGGCGACTTACGACGATGTCCGCGCACTTGCGGCGGCTGGGAGTGTCGCTCGGTGGCGCGGTCGAGCGCTACAACGACACTGTCGGCTCGCTGGAGCGCAACGTGCTCGTCAGCGCCAATAAATTCGTCGAGTACGGCGTCGTGCGCGACGAGATCGACCCACCTCTACCGCTCGAGAAGCACGCGCGGCAACTGCGCGCCGTCGACTAACGAGGCCAAACTCGTCGCCGCCATCGTGTACGTCGTCAACCGTCCGACGGCACCCGGCGTCTATTCTGGTGAAAATGCCGTCGCCCCGTCTCGCTTATCACGCACTCGGCGGGCATCCACCAGAACGAGGGTTGCATCGAGTGAACGACGAACTCCCCGAGGAACAGCGCCCTCAACAGGGCTCGGCAACCTCATCGTCACGCTGGGCAGTGGCGCCTGGTTCGGTGGTCAAGTCGCTCAAGGACACGTCCGGGCCCAGCACACACGCCGCCGATCAAGCTGATGACTCGGCGACGCGGAGCAAATGGGCCGCAACTGCCGACGACACTAAAGCCGCATCGATCCCCCGTGGCCGGTCTGCGGCCGACATTCTCGCCGAGTCCCGCGCGCGGCGAGACCTTCCTACCGTGGCGAGGCGAAGGAGCGAACGCGCGGGAAGCACAGAGCAAGCCGAGGTTACCGGCCGCTCCGCCGAGCAGGCACGCCGCAGCCACGGTGATGCGCCGAGTCCTGCATCGGCGTACTCCACCGCTGAAGCACCACGCTCCACGACCGCGGGCACTGACATACCCGGAGCGCGCCGAGGTTCGGCAACCCGGGTGAAACCAGACCTGGGAGAGGCGCGTGAGCTGCGTCAGCCACCGACGGCCGGGACCGGACCGAGCACGGTGCTCGCCGGTTTCGGCGGCGTTATTTTAATCATCATCACGGCCGGGATCGGCGCGCTCATCGACCACATGGTCAGCTCAAAACTTGGCGTTTTCACCGGTATCGGGTTGTGCATCGGCGCGTTCTTTGCCGCGCTTGTGACCCGCAAGCTCGACCTGCTGTCGGTGATAGTCGCGCCACCGATCGTCTACGCCCTGTTTGGGGTGCTGCTGATCTGGCTGTCACCCACCACCGTCGACAAATACTCGTTAGCCGAGATCGCAATCGCTGGATTTCCGTGGATGGCGCTGGCGACGGGGATTGCACTGCTCATCGGCGGGGTCAAATTGATGACGACGCGGCCGACCGAGCGCCGCTGAACAAGCGCCGGCTAGGAGGACGCTTGAGCCGACGAGGTCTTCGCGGCCGCGCGCAAGTCACGGCGTAGTTCCTTGGGCAGCGAGAAGGTCAACCGTTCTTCTGCCTCGGTGACGATCTCGACGTCGCCGAATCCCTGACCGGCGAGCACATCGAGTACGCCGCGCACCAGGTCTTCCGGCACCGACGCGCCGCTCGTCACGCCTACGGTCGTCGCGCCGGCGAACCAGCCGAGATCGATGTCCTCTGGGTAGTCAATCAGGTAGGACGACCCGGCACCGGACTCGAGCGCGACTTCGACAAGGCGTACAGAGTTAGACGAGTTGCGCGAGCCGACGACGAGTACGACGTCGGCCTGCGGTGCGAGCCGCTTGACCGCGAGCTGGCGGTTCTGGGTCGCGTAACAAATATCATCGCTCGGCGGCGAGATCAGGTTGGGGAACCGTTCGCGCAGGGCCTCGACCGTGCGCATCGTCTCATCGACAGACAGCGTGGTCTGCGAGAGCCACACCACTTTGTCGGGGTCGCGCACGGTCACGTTGGCGACATCGTCCGGCCCGTCGATGAGATGAATGTGCTCCGGCGCCTCACCGGACGTGCCGACGACTTCCTCGTGGCCTTCGTGCCCGATGAGCAGGATGTCGTAGTCTTCGTCGGCGAAGCGCCGCGCTTCGTTGTGCACCTTGGTCACGAGCGGGCAGGTTGCGTCGATAGTGCGCAGGTTGCGTAGCTTGGCCTCTTCGTGGACGACCGGCGCAACCCCATGCGCCGAAAATACGACGATGGCGCCCTCGGGGACTTCCTCGGTCTCCTCGACGAAGATCGCGCCGCGCGCCTCCAACGTGCGTACGACGTGCACGTTGTGCACGATCTGCTTACGCACGTAGACCGGGGCACCGTACAAGTCGAGCGCCTTCTCGACTGTCACCACCGCGCGATCGACGCCGGCACAGTAACCGCGGGGATTGGCCAGCAGGACGCGCTTGCGCTGCGTCACAGAATCTCTCACTGAGGTCGCATTTTCGATCGTCGAGGACATAGGGCAAGCCTACGTCGAGCCGACGATCAATAACGTGGGTCATTGCACAATCCACTGTTGAATAAGGCACCCTAGAGGGATGTCGCAGTCAAAATTGCCACCATCGCTGTCCGCGTTGCTAGCGGTCGACCTCCCAACACCGCTCAAAGCGGCGGCGGGCCTCGCCGTACAAGCACTAGAGGACGCGCGAGCCTTACCGGACCGGATTAGCGGACTGCCGATGGCGCTGGTGACTGCCGTGATGCAACGTTCGTTGCAGGCCCAACAGCAGTACACCGAGCTGGTCACCAAAGGCGAGCAACTCATCAACACGCTGCGCGGTCCCAGCGAAGAGGTGCCGGAGTGGGCGACCTTCGACGAGGACCTTCCGGAGGTCGCGCCGCGGACGACGCGCCAACGTACCGATACGGGTACGCCGAAGACGCACACCGATCCCCGCCCCGCGGCACCTAAAAAGGCTCCCGCTAAAGCAAAGCCAACCGTCTCCGACACGCGGTCAAAACCGCGCAACCGGGTGCGACCCCCCGGCATCGGACCTGGGTCCTCCTTCGACCAGCAGGCACTCGAGGACATGCCCATCGCGCGGCGGCGTACCCGCAGCCCGAAGAGCAACGGCACCGCCTCCGATGCCCCCGTCGCCGGGTTCGACGATATGACGCTGCCGCAGATCCGGGCCCGGGTGAAGTCGTTCGACGCGGCCACGTTGCAGGCGCTGGTCGTCTATGAGACCGCTCAGGGCAACCGGGCGCCGGTGTTGAAGATGCTCGCCACCAGGCTGACCGCGCTCAAACCGCAGGGTTAACGTGACCGACCGCCACGAGGACCGCCCGCCGGCTGCTAGTACGCCGCAGCGCCCCGCGCCGACGACGGGTCCTGCCCCGGCGGCGCGTCCACCCAACGGCCCGGACAACCCGTACGCCGTGCGCGTGATCTCGCAGAAGATCAGCTCGTGGATCGCCCGGCTTGGGCCGGTCTGGCTCGACGGAGAGATCGCCCAGCTCAATCGGCGCACCGGCTCCCGCGCGGTGTTCCTCACGCTGCGCGACACGGTCGCGAACTTCTCGCTCCCGATCACCTGCAGCACGAGTGTCCTGGACGATCTGGGCGTCGAGCTCAAAGAAGGCGCACGGGTGCTCGTGCACTGCAAGGCCGACTTCTGGGCCGAGCGCGGAAATTTTTCCATGCGCGCCAGGGAAATTCGTCAAGTCGGCCTTGGCGAACTGTTGGCCCGCATCGAGCGCCTGCGACAAGCCCTCGAGGCAGAAGGGCTGTTCGACCAGCGGCGCAAGAAGCGACTCCCGTTCTTGCCTAAGACGATCGGCTTGGTCACCGGCCGCGACAGCGCCGCCGAGCACGACGTGCTCACCAACGCCCGGCATCGCTGGCCTGGCGTGACCTTCAAGGTCATCAACTGCGCCGTACAAGGGCGGACGGCGGCAGTCGAGGTGCGTGGCGCGATCGCGACTCTTGAAGCGGATAAGTCCGTCGAGATCATCATCGTTGCCCGGGGCGGAGGTTCGGTCGAGGACCTGCTGCCGTTTAGTGACGAGACGCTGTGCCGGTACGCTGCCGCGTTACGGACCCCGCTCGTCAGCGCGATCGGGCACGAGCCGGACAAGCCGCTTCTCGATTATGTGGCGGATCTGCGCGCCTCGACGCCTACCGACGCCGCGAAGCGCGTCGTACCGGACGTGGCCGAGGAACGCGCGCTGGTCGGCGGTGGACGGGACCGAATCCGTAGCGCCGTCGCGCGCTACCTCGCAAATCAGTGGTCATTTCTCGACCAGCAGCGATCTCGACCGTCGTTGTCGGAGCCGACAGGCATCGTCACCGCGCGCATCGACGATGTCGGGCGGCAACGCGAGGCGATCCGCCGTACCACCGATCACCGGCTATCCATCGCGCACAGCGGCCTCGAACAGATGCGCGCACGACTGGTTGCCCTGTCGCCACAGGCCACCCTCGAACGCGGGTACGCCGTACTCCAGCACGAGGACGGTCACGTCATCAACGACCCCGCCCAGGCCTCCGCTGGGGACTCGCTCACCGCACGCGTCGCCGGCGGTTCGATCCGGCTCAGGGTTACGGACAGTCCAGGCTCGTAGCCGATCCGGGCTCCGCCACCTAAGCCTCGTCGTCGCGGGCTGCGAGGGCCTTGTCCAGCTTCTGCTGCGCACCCTGCAGCAACTTCTCACACTGGTCGGCAATCTTCTCGCCGCGCTGCCACAGCGTCATCGACTCCTCCAACGTCGTACCCCCGGCCTCAAGCTTCTGCACGACCTCGCCAAGCTGCGCGCGCGCATCTTCGTAGCTCAGCGAGGCGATGTCGTCGGATACGGCGTTGTCGGCCGATTGTGGCTCTGGCATGCCTATCAGGCTAACCGAGCCTGGGCGCTGGGTGCGTGCGTGCACTCGGAACGTCGTCTGGATGGTCGGGTCAGGGTTAGGCGTAGCGGTCGATGAGAGTTGCGAGCCCGCGTACTGCCCGAATTGTGTGGAGCTACGACTTCTTGGCCACCGGCTGCAGTGCGGTGGCCAGTTCTTTGAGTTCGTCGTACGACGCACTGCCAACCAGCACGATCACGATGCTCGCTGCACCCGAACCGGCGACATTGACGTATCCGCGGCCCTTGTCCGTCGTGATCGGAGTCCAGGATCGACCCGCGATCTGCACGGCGTTACCCGCTGGATCGTCGGTGACGGTGGCGTCGTCGACGGATGCTTTGAGTACTGCTTCGGGGACACCCTGCCGGATCGTGAACCGCGCGAACTTCATCTTCGGCGTCACATAGCCGATGGTCAGCCCGGTGGGCGTACTGAGCTGGTTTGAGTCGTCACGCAGGAGCTTGGATGAGGTCGGCTTCCACGACTTATCGAGCGCCTTCGGCGCAACAATCGAGAATGCGCCGTACTCAGCCATGCTCGTTATGTTGTCCTGCGGATCGATCGTATTGATCTTGTTGTCGCTTTTCGGCATACAAAAATAGGCAAACAGCACCACGAGAACGACGATCGGGACGAGCGATCGGAGCATGTCCGCCGCGGTCTCATAACCACGTTTCTTTGGCCGGTAGGGCTGGGTATCTGCCACAAAATAATGGTGCCCTACGTGCCTTGCCGACCGCGCGCAGGGTGAGCAACATAAGATGGAACGACCGCCGAGCCGAGGAGCCGCACGTGCCAAAGAAGCCCGCAAGCACGCCCGATCACCATCTTGTCCCCGACCGCAATATTGCTCTCGAGCTCGTGCGCGTCACCGAGGCCGCCGCGATGGCGGCCTCGCGTTGGGTTGGTCGTGGCCGTAAGAACGACGGCGACGGTGCGGCCGTCGACGCGATGCGATCGCTTATCAGCACCGTGTCCATGCGCGGCGTGGTCGTGATCGGCGAAGGCGAAAAAGACAACGCGCCGATGCTTTTCAACGGTGAGCATGTCGGCGACGGCACCGGCCCCGAGTGCGACGTCGCGGTCGACCCCATCGACGGTACGACGCTGATGGCCAAGGGGATGCCCAACGCGATCGCCGTACTGGCACTTGCCGACCGTGGCACGATGTTCGACCCCTCTGCGGTGTTCTACATGGAGAAGCTGGTCGTCGGCCCGGATGCGGCCGGCTCGATTGACATCAACGCCTCGGTAGAGACCAACCTCCACAACATCGCCAACGCGAAGGGGCGAGCCGTCCGCGACATCACTGTTTGCGTGCTCGACCGTCCGCGACATCGCGGCCTGGTATCCAAGATTCGGGCGACCGGCGCCCGGATCCGGTTCATCACCGACGGTGACGTCGCGGGCGCGATCGCGGCCGCTCGGCCCGGCTCCGAGGTCGACGTACTCATGGGAGTCGGCGGTACGCCGGAAGGCATCATCGCCGCGTGCGCGCTCGAATGCATGGGCGGCGAGATCCAGGCCAAGCTGTGGCCACGCGACGAGGAAGAGCGGGCTAAGGCTATTGCCGCTGGCCATGATCTTGACCGGGTGCTCAGTACCCGCGATCTCGTCAGCGGCGAGAATGTCTTCTTCTGCGCCACCGGCATCACCGATGGCGAGTTGTTGCGTGGAGTCCGCTACGACAGCAACGGCGCACACACCCAGTCGCTGGTCATGCGCAGCAGCTCCGGCACGCTGCGGCAGATCGACAGCCATCACCAAAATGCGAAGCTGATTCAGGACCTGCCAGCCGTCTGAGCCGGACCGCTGATCGATGCGGCGGCCATTTGACGCGGTGGCCGCCGCGTAATGCGCGTCGGACCTGGTGCCGACGTGGCCTACGCCACGGGGCAGACTGGATGCATGCCTACCTCTTCTGATGCTTCGGCCAACGACGGCCAGTTCCGAATTGAGCACGACACGATGGGCGAGGTCAAAGTGCCCATCGACGCCAAGTGGCGTGCGCAGACTCAGCGTGCCGTAGAAAACTTTCCGATCTCCGGTCAGCGCATCGAGCATGCGCACATCGCAGCCCTCGCTCGGATCAAGTCCGCCGCCGCGAAGGTCAACGCCGATCTCGGCGTGATCGACAAGGACATAGCGCAGGCGATTCAGGACGCGGCCGCCAAGGTCATTGCCGGCGAGTACGACGAGCATTTCCCGATCGACGTCTTCCAGACCGGTTCGGGTACGTCGTCCAACATGAACACCAACGAGGTCATCGCGTCGCTGGCGAAGGAAGCCACCGGTCTCGACGTACACCCCAACGACCACGTCAACGCGAGCCAGTCGAGCAACGACGTATTCCCCTCATCGATCCACGTCGCCGCCACGGCGGCCGTGACCGGCAGCCTGCTGCCGGCGCTGGACACGCTCGCGAAGTCACTGGAACGCAAGGCCGAGGAATACGTCACGGTCGTCAAGTCCGGCCGCACCCACCTGATGGATGCCACCCCTGTCACTCTCGGTCAGGAGTTCGGCGGTTACGCCGCACAGGTTCGCTACGGCATCGAGCGGTTGCAGAGTGCGCTTCCGCGGCTCGCGGAGTTGCCACTCGGCGGCACCGCGGTCGGCACCGGCATCAACACGCCGAAGGGTTTCTCGGGCGCCGTAATCGCCGAGCTTGCCGCGGCTACCGGCCTGCCGTTGACCGAGGCGCGCAACCACTTCGAGGCGCAGGGCGCACGTGACTCGCTGGTCGAGCTGTCCGGCCAGATGAAGACGATCGCGGTCGGCCTGACCAAGATCTCCAATGACATCCGCTGGATGGGCTCGGGCCCTCGCGCGGGCCTCGGCGAGATCTCGCTGACTGACCTGCAGCCCGGTTCGTCGATCATGCCCGGCAAGGTCAACCCCGTCCTCTGCGAGGCGATGATCATGGTGTGCGCGCAGGTTGTCGGCAACGACTCCACTATCACCTTCGCTGGTGCGCAAGGAAACTTCGAACTCAACGTGATGCTGCCGGTGATGGCCCGCAACATCCTTGAGTCAATTCGACTGCTGGCCAACACGTCCGAGGTCTTCGCCGACAAGTGCGTCGACGGCATCAGCGCAAACGTGGAGCACTGCTCCGAGCTCGCCGCTTCATCGCCGTCGATCGTCACACCGCTGAACAGGTACATCGGCTACGAGGAGGCCGCCAAGGTGGCCAAGCAGGCCCTCAAAGAGCGCAAGACGATCCGCGAAGTCGTGATCGAGCGGGGGCTGGTCAAGGCCGGCAAGCTGACCGAGGACCAGCTCGACGCGGCACTTGACCTGCTGTCGATGACGCACCCTTAGAACTGCGGTCGGCGACCGAGATTCAGTCGCCGCTGCCTTCGAGCATGCTGGTCACGAGGGCCGCGATCGGCGAGCGTTCACTGCGGGTGAGTGTGACGTGCGCAAACAACGGGTGCCCCTTGAGCGCGTCGATCACGGCCGTGACGCCGTCGTGGCGCCCGACTCGCAGGTTGTCGCGTTGCGCTACGTCGTGGGTGAGTACCACGCGCGAGTTCTGCCCCATGCGAGACAGCACCGTGAGCAGCACGTTGCGCTCGAGTGACTGCGCCTCATCGACGATCACGAACGAGTCATGCAGCGACCGGCCGCGGATGTGGGTCAGCGGCAACACTTCGAGTAGGTCTCGCTGCATCACCTCGTCGATGACCTGACGGGACGTCACCGCAGACAGCGTGTCGAACACCGCCTGCGCCCAAGGCGACATCTTCTCGCCCTCGGTGCCAGGCAGGTAGCCGAGGTCTTGACCGCCGACGGCGTACAGCGGCCGGAATACGACGACCTTCTTGTGAGTACGCCGCTCCAGCACCTGCTCGAGCCCGGCGCAGAGAGCGAGCGCGGACTTCCCCGTCCCAGCGCGCCCCCCTAGCGACACGATTCCAACTTCCTCGTCCATCAGCAGGTCCAGCGCGATTCGCTGTTCGGCCGACCGGCCGCGAATACCGAAAACCTCATGCCCACCGCGGATCAGCTGTATCTGTTTGTTGGGCGTCACTCGACCGAGCGCCGAACTGCCCGCCGACTGCAGCACGAGCCCCGTGTGGCAGGGCAGCTGCCGGGCTTCCTCGTGGTCGATGACCTGCGACTCGAAGAGCGTGCCGACCTCCTCGTCGCTCAGAGCAACCTCGGCCATTCCGGTCCAGCCCGTCTCGACGGCCCCAATCGCGCGGTACTCCTCGGCCGGCAGGCCCACCGATGACGCCTTGACACGCAAGGGCATGTCTTTGGTGACCAAGACGACGTCATGGCCCTCGTCGGCAAGGTTAAGCGCGACAGCGAGAATGCGTGAGTCGTTGCCCCCGTCGCGGAATCCACTTGGCAGAATTGCGCCGTCGGAGTGGTTGAGTTCCACTCGCAAGGTTCCGCCGTACTCGCCGATGGGGACCGGTCCATCCAGGCGCCCATGCTCATGGCGCAGGTCGTCCAGCATGCGCAGCGACTCGCGGGCGAACCAGCCAAGCTCGGGATGGTGCCGTTTTCCTTCAAGCTCGCTGATCACGACTACCGGCAGCACGACCTCATGCTCGCCGAAGCGGCGCAATGCGGAGGGATCAGAAAGCAAGACACTCGTGTCGAGCACGTAGCACTTGATGCCTTCGGTCGGATCGGGCGGCGTCCCGGCGCGGCCTGTCTGGCCTTGAATAGCGTCCCTTTCAACCGCTTTAGTAGTGGTGTTCGGGGCTTGCATCGGGAGCTTTTCGCTCGGCCTGACTGCCATTCTTCGAGTCTCCAACGGATAGCTACTCAGTGGATGGAATTGTGCTGTTGGTGGATGGACGATGTACCGCAAAAGTACGCCGAAATCGGCGTAGGTGGCGTACTGACACGCCCTGGCCCGGTTACCGGGACATTAACTCTTGAACGAACTCTTGGAAGCATCTGGTAGCACCGCCGTCGCGCACCCGGCCTACTATCGGGGCATGGCTGAACAGTTGACGATCGTCGAAGTGTCGCCCCGAGATGGGCTGCAGAACGAAAAGACCTTACTCACCACCGGCGCAAAGGTGGACCTAATCGAGCAGTTGATCGGGGCCGGCGCACGTCGCATCGAGGCGGTGTCGTTCGTACATCCCAAGATGGTGCCCGCGATGGCCGATGCCGAGGCGGTTATGGAGGCCATCCCGCGCCGCGACGACGTCTCCTATATCGGGCTCGTGCTCAACCCGCGTGGCTGGACGCGCGCGAAGGCGGCCGGCGTCGATGAGATCAACGTGGTCGCGTGCGCCTCCGAGACATTCAGCGAGAAGAACCAAAACTCCACCATCGAAGGGATTATCTCCGACTCGGAGGAAGTGCTCGCGGCCGCGAAGGCGGAGGGCGTACCGGCGACACTGACGATCACGGTCGCGTTTGGCTGCCCGTTCGAGGGCGAGGTCGACCCCGATGTCGTCATCGATCTAGCGCGCCGCGGCGCGGCGGCGGGCGCCACGGAGATCGCGATCGGCGACACGATCGGCGTCGGCGTACCGACCCAGGTCACCCACCTCATCGACGGGATCCGTCGTGAGGTCGGCGACGGCGTCGGTCTGCGCGCGCATTTCCACAACACCCGTAACACCGGTTTTGCCAATGCGGCCGCCGCGCTCGGGGTCGGCGTACGCGTTCTCGACTCGTCCGCGGGCGGAATCGGCGGTTGCCCGTTCGCACCGCGCGCGACCGGCAACATTGCGACCGAGGATCTGCTCTATCTCGCGCACCGCATGGGTTACGAGACGGGTATGGACATTGACGCGCTCTTCCCGGTCGCCAGCTTCCTGGCCGGCCAGCTTGAGCATGACACGCCCGCCTTGGTGAGCAAAGCCGGCAACTTCCCTGGCAGTCTTGGCAAGTAGCCCGCTCGCTAGCTGGGTTCGGCTATGACGCCGGTCGCGAACAGCTCGCCAACCCGCGCGGCGTCGTAGCCGATCTGCGTAAGGACTTCGCGGGAGTGCTGGCCGAGCATCGGTGCGGCGGCCCGCACGGTCGGCGGGGTCTCGCTCATCTTCGCCGCGGGGCCGAGCACCCGCACCTCGCCGATCTTCGGATGCTCCACAGCTGCTGTCATCCCACGGGCAATGGCCTGCTCCTGCTGCATCGCCTGCGCGTAGGTGAGCACCGGGCCGCCGGGTACGCCGGCGGCATCGAGTAGCCGCACCCACTCGTCGGTGGGGCACTTCCTGAGGATCGCGCCGAGCTCGATCTCAAGATCATCGGCATGGTCGTGTCGGGCGGCCGAGTCGGCGTACTCATCCCGCTCGATGAGGTCCGGTCGATCGATGACGGACCGGCACAGGATCTCCCACAGCTTCTGATTGTTGGCGCCGACGGTCACGTAGCCGTCCGCCGTTGGATAGGCCTGGTACGGCGCAACTCTACGGTGCCGGGTCCCGTTGGCGGCGGCGTCCTCACCGGAGCCGAAGTAGGCGCCCGCCTCCCATGTCGTCAGCGCGAGCCCGGCATCCAGCAACGAGACATCGATGTACTGTCCACCACCCTCGCGTAACCTCCGGATATAGGCCATCGCGATTGCTATCGCCGCGTTGAGGCCCGCGGCCAGATCCGTCGCCGCGACGCCAAACTTTGCCGGCTTGCCGCCGGGTTCGCCGGTCATCATCAAGAATCCAGCCATCCCTTGAGCGATGATGTCGAAGCCGGGCCGCTGGCTGATCGGGCCTGTCTGGCCGAAGCCGCTGATCGAGCAATAGATCACCTCGGGATTGAGCGCATGTGCTGCGGAATAGTCGATCCCGAGCCCCGTGGTCACGCCCGGCCGAAAGTTCTCGACCACGATGTCGGCAGTTTTGAGCAGGTCTCGTACGACCTCGCGGCCCGGCTGCGACTTCAGGTCTATCGCCAACGAGCGCTTATTGCGGTTGGGCACCTGAAACGGATGGCTCACGCCGTCAGTCATCGGTCCCATGTGTCTCGAATCGTCGCCGCCGCCCGGACGCTCGACCTTGATCACGTCGGCACCGAAGTCGGCCAGCTGCATCGTGCAGTACGGACCGGCCAGGAACTGGCTGAAATCGACGACAGTGACGTCATGTAACGGCTGCATTGAATGTGCCTTTCGCTTCACCGCACGCTCTTCTGGCTACTTCACTTCGGTTGAGTTCGACTATTTGGCTCCCGTGGTGGACCCGGAGAGCGAACGCGGGTCACGAGGCCCCCATCCGCCATGCTCCACCTCGCTGAAGAACGAGTCCAACAGACCGTTATACAACTCGGGCTCCTCGAGGTTAGTCACATGGCCTGATCGCGGTAGGACTGCCAGCCCAGCACGCGGCATCGTGCGCTTGAGCATCAAGTCGGTCTCGAGTATGCCGTCATCCTCGTCGCCGGCGACGATGAGCACGGGAACGGTCACCTTCGCCAGGTCGTCCTGCAGCGCGTAAAGGGACGGGCGCGACTTCTGCACGCCGCGCATGGTCAGCGCCGCGCCGACGGGATGGTGTTCGGCGAGCACCCTGACGTGCTCGGCGTGCCCCACAGGATCTTTCGCCTCGTACTGAACCCGGGCCGGGCCGACGCCGTACCAACTTGCCATGGCCTCGGAGCCCTCGTTCTCGAAGGCTTGCGCGATGGTCTCGCTCTCGCTTCGAAACGTCTCCTGCTTGTCCGGGTGCGCACCGTAGCCACATCCGGAGGAAACCATGCCCAGCAGGCGCTCAGGGTGTCGCAGGCCCAGGTGCATCACGGCGAACCCGCCCATCGAGTTGCCGACCACGAATGCCTTGTCGGCGCCGACCGCATCAAGCACAGCGATCGCATCCGCGACCGCGCGCTCCTGGCTGTACGCCGCCGGATCGGTAGGCACGTCCGACGGCGGGTAGCCGCGGGCGCCGTACGTGATGCATTGATAACGCCGCGAGAAGTGCCTGAGCTGGTGTTGCCAGGAGCGGTGGTCACCGGCGAACTCGTGGATGAACAAGATCGGCGTACCTTCGCCGTGCACTTCGTAGTAGAGCTTGACACCATCATCGGTAGTCGCGAATGCCATTGGTGCTACTTCCCTTGCATAGATGCGGTCAAAGGCCTGAACCCAACTCGTTTTCAGCGCTCCATGAGCGCTTTGCGCTGCGCGCCGTCGATCGGGATGTGCGCACCGTGCACCGCTCCGACCCGGTCCGAGCACAACATCGTCACAAGCGAGGCAACCTCGTCGGGTCGGGTGATCCGGCCCAGTGGCACCGAGCGCTCGGCGGCGGCCCGCGCCGCTGCCTGGTCGACGCCCATGTCGCGCGCGAACGCCTTCTCGAGAGTGTCCCACCGGTCCGTGTCGACCGGTCCGGGGTTGACCGTGTTAACACGCACGCCCTTGGGCCCGTACTGATCGGCGATGGAGGAGGCGAAGTTGAGATCGGCCGCGTTTGCCGCCCCGGCAGTCATCTCCCAGAAGCTTGGCTTAAGGCCGTCGTTGCCGACGACAAGGATGATCGTGCCGCTGCCCTGCTTCACCATGTGCGGCACGACGGCGCGCACGGAGCGCACATAGCCCATGAACTTGAGGTTCAACGAGGCGTGCCACTGCTCATCGGTGAGTTCCTCAAGCAGGCCACCCGGCGAGCTTCCCGCGCAGGTGACCAAAATGTCGATCCGGCCGAACTTCTCCAGCGTCTGCGCGACGCATGCCTCGACGTCCTCGCTCTTGCTCATGTCACCTGCGTAACCGGCCATCTCCTGTCCGGTCGCCTCGCTCAACTGCGCGGCCGCCTTCTGAAGGTCGTCGTCGTTTCGCGCCGTCAGTGCGCACTTCACGCCTTCCTCGCCAAGCTGTTTAGCTACCTGGTAGCCAATCCCTTTGCTTGCACCAGTGATAAAGGCGACCTTGCCGGCAAGGTTGAGATCCACGATATGCCCCTTACGAAATTGGAATGGTATACCAAATACAACACCGTCTCCGGTGCATCTGGCAACCCCATTGCCTGGATTGGTGCCTTCCCGGGCGCTCGAGGGCGCTAGGGCTTGGCGGGTGCCTGGCCGCCCCAGGTCGCGTTGGTACGGCGCTCGGCGGCGAGCCGCTGCAGCAGATCTGGCGAGTTGGCGAGGTTCTTAAATCCCGCTACCGCTTGCGGATCGAGCCCGGCAAACCGCTTAAGCAACGACTCGGTGTGCGCCCAAGGATCGCGCTGTACGGCGCTGGCCAGCCCGATTCGCACGGCGTCGTCAGCCTCAACCCAGTCCGAGCACATGGCTAAGTCGAGGGCGGTGGACCGGCCGAGAAGGCTCGGCAAGATCCATGCACCGACCACCAGCCCGTGTCCCGCACCCACCCACTTGAAGCGGGCCCGAGCGCCTAGCACCCGAATATCGGCGGCCGACGCCAACTGCGATCCTCCACCTACGGCGGACCCCTCGACAACGGCAACGACCAATCCGCGACGCGAAACCATCAGTTCGTAGCATTCGTAAAGCAGGTCGCTGATCTTGGCGCGAGTTGCATCGTCAACGGTGATGTCCGCGCCGGCCGAGAACACGATCTTTGCGGTGCTGCCTAGCACGAGCACTCGGTCGCTGTCTCGAACCAGAATCTCACGCAACTGCTCGACCGTGTCGAGCGCGAGTGAATTGCGCCGACCGGCGTCGTCAAAGCGGACTCGCGTCGCGCCGTTCCACTCATCGACCTGGGCAAGCGTCATGGGGTCACCTCTCGCTTTCGTCGGTGGACGTATGGTATACCAAATTCAACCGCCCAGAGTTCTGGAGGATCGCGATATGAAACCGGCCGCGTTCGAATATCATCGGGTCTTCAGTGCCCAAGAAGCAGTGCAGCTGCTCAGCGAACTGGGCGACGAGGCGAAGATCCTTGCGGGCGGTCAAAGCCTCGCGCCGATGATGAACTTCCGTCTGGCGCGGCCTAGCGCCCTGATCGATATCAACCGGGTCAGCGACCTGGACTACATCCGCCGCGACGGTGCGGCACTCACCATCGGCGCACTAACCAGGCACCGCACCGTCGAGACTTCCACGTCTGCAGACATTCTCGACGGCTTCGCGGTACTGCCGAAGGCCGCGCATCACATCGGCCACTTCCCCATCCGCACCCGCGGCACGGTCGGCGGCAGCATCGCGCATTCCGACCCGTCGGCCGAGTGGTGCCTGCTAGCTCGACTCTTCGATGCCACGATCGTCACCGAAAGCCCGCGTGGAAAGCGTGAGGTGGGTAGCGCCGAGTGGTTCACCGGATTTCTCACCACCAGCGCGGAGTACGACGAGGTCGTCGTCGAAATCCGCTTCACCAATCCGCGAACGTATTCGGCACTCGCCGAGTTCGCGCAGCGCAAGGGCGATTTCGCGATTGCCTCCGCGGCGGTCGCATTCGACGTCACCGATGGCGGGTGCGCAAACACCACGGTCGTTCTCGGCGGTGTCGGCAGCGAACCGTTCCGCAGCCCCGAACTCGACGCGGTCGCGAACGGTCGACCGCCGGGCGCCGACACGGCGCAGGCAGTCGCGACCGCCGCCCAGGCGATGGTCAATCCTCCGGCCGACCTGCACGGCGGCTCCGACTACCGCCGGCATCTGGTGGGCAGCATGATCCGCCAGGCCTTCGCCGATGCGGGCGCCGTGCCGACCGAGGCGGCTTAGGCATGGCCAGCGACCAGACTCCGTTCACTTGGGTCGGTCAGCGCCGGCCGCGGCACGAAGATGCCCGGATGCTGCGCGGCCGGGGCCGGTTCACCGACGACATCATGCCCAGCCGCGCCCTACACGCGTCGTTCGTCCGCTCATCGGTCGCCGCCGGCACAATCACGTCCATCGACACGTCGCAGACCGCCGACGTGCCAGGCGTTGTCGCGGTCTTTACCGCTAAGAACCTTGGCGCGGATGGCTTGATCGCGGTACTCGAGCGCGACGGGTTCATCGCCACTGAAATGCCGATTCTCGCGCATGACCGAGTGCGCTACTGCGGCGAGCCGATTGCCATCGTCGTCGCCGATAGCGCATACAGCGCCGAGGACGGTGCCGAGTCGGTGATCGTCGAGATCGACCAGACTCCCGCGGTGATGGATCTTAAGGCAGCGAGTTCCGGCGGCGTGCACGACGATGCGCCGGACGGCACGCTCGTGGACCTGCGGATGTACGTCGACGATCAGGTCGAGCCGACGATTGACGGCTCATTCCTGGCCCTCACCGAACAGTTCAGCGCGGCGCGAGTGCACGCCTCTCCCATGGAATGTCGCGCGGCGTTGGCGGAAGTCGACGATCGCAGCGGCCAGCTCGTCGTGCACACGTCCACTCAGGTGCCGCATCAGATGCGCAGCGCGATCGCCCAGTCGCTCGGCATGGCGGAGGGCGCGGTGCGGGTGATCGCGCCAGACGTGGGTGGCGGGTTCGGCGTCAAGTGCGTTACCGGACGGGAGGAGATCGCGACCGCCGCTGCGGCGCGCAAGCTCGGTCGCACCGTGCGCTGGAGCGAAGACCGTCGGGACAGTCTGATGGCCTCCTTCACCGGACACGAGCAGCACTATGCGGTGCGCGCCGGCTTCACCGAGGACGGCATACTGACCGCGATCAGCGCAGATATCCGTTGCGATATCGGGGCGTACTCGGTGTACCCGTTCACGTGCGGCGTCGAACCGCTGATGGCGTGCAGCGAGCTACCCGGCGTCTACAAGGTCGGCCGGTACGCCGCCCGCGGCCGCGGCTACGCGACCAACAAATCGCCGACCGCGCCGTACCGCGGTGTCTCTCGCCCGCAGATCGTGATGGTCATGGAGCGACTGATGGACAAGGCCGCCGTCCGCCTGGGAATCGACCCCATCGACATTCGTCGTCGAAACCTCATCCGCTACGAAGACTTCCCTTACACCGGGCCGAACGCGCTCACCTACGAGCTCGGTTCGTACGCCGAGTCACTCGACCTGTGCGCCAAGGAAGTCGAAAGCGCAGGCTGGCGGCAACGCGCCACTGATGGCAACGACACCGACAGCGACAGTCTTTATGGCATCGGCATCGCCTGCTTCTCCGAGCGGTCGGCCTACGGCACGCCAACTATGGGCGCGCGCAAGATGGGGATGACGCCGGGGTACGACGTGTCGCACATCAAAATGGACCCGAGCGGCCACGTCACGGTGACAACGGGGACCTGCGGGCACGGGCAGGGACACGAGACGACGTTCGCTCAGGTCGTCGCCGACAAACTCGGCATCGACCCCGCCCACGTACATCTTCGTCAGGGCGATACCGACCTGACCAGTTACGGCTGGGGCACCTTCGCCAGCCGGTCTCTGGTCATCGGCGGTATGGCAGCGCGCAACGCGGCCGGCGTACTCGCAGACAATCTCAAGCGAGTCGCCGCCGAGCTCCTCGAAGCCGATCCGCGTGACATCCGGCTCGCAGACGGCAAAGCCTCGATCGATTCCGTGTCGATATCACTGAGCGACTTGGCCTCGCGGGTGCACTTCCGGGCACACGAATTCACCGAACAGCCCGAGCAGCTACTCGAAGCCCGTGGTGAAAGCGATCCGGACGGGTGTTTCTCCAACGCCACCCACGCGGCTCTAGTGCGCATCGACAAGAGCACCGGAGAGGCACACGTCGTGGACTACCTCGTCGTCGAGGACTGCGGCGTTGTGGTCAACCCGCTTATCGTCGAGGGACAGGTACGCGGCGGCGTCGCACAAGGCATCGCGGCCGCACTCTACGAACATCTGGAGTACGACGCCGACGGTCAGCCGCTAACCGCCACGTTGATGGACTACCTCATCCCCACGGCTTGCGAGATACCACCGGTCACCATCCATCACCTTGAGACGCCTAATGCCGCCAACGAGCTCGGCGCCAAGGGTATGGGCGAGGGTGGCGCGATCGGCGCACCATCCGCGGTGCTGTCGGCCGTCAACGACGCACTCCGCTTTACCGGCACGCAGTTTGACCGACTGCCCGTGCTGCCTCCGGATATCGTCCGCGCACTCGGTGCCAACGATAACGATGCAATCGAAAGGGCCGCCTCATGAAAGACCTTCACCTGATCACCGTCGAGGTCAACGGCACGAAGCACGAACTCGTCATCGAGTCACGGCGCACCCTTGCCGACATGCTGCGCCAAGACCTCGGACTTACCGGCACCCATTTGGGGTGCGAACACGGCATCTGCGGCGCGTGCACCGTGCTGCTTGACGGCGAACCGGTGCGCTCATGCCTCGTGTTCGGCGTACAGGCCGACGACCGTTCCGTGCGTACCGTCGAGGACCTCGCCAATGGCGACGAGCTTTCCGATCTGCAGCAGGCATTCTCAAAACATCACGGCCTACAGTGCGGCTTCTGCACCCCCGGATTCCTGATGCTTGCCGAGTCCTATCTGGCCAGCAGCCCGGTGCCCAACCGCGAAGACGTCCGCGAAGTGGTCGCTTCCAACCTGTGCCGGTGTACTGGCTACCAAGGAATCGTCGACGCGGTCACCGAGGTCGCCGGAAGCAGGGCAGCCGCCCGTGCCAAATGACACGTCCATGACTACCGCCCCGGCCGCCGCCAAGGTCCCCACCGCTTCACTACCCGAGACGGTGGTCGGCAGCCGCGCCGCACGCAAGGAAGACCAACGGCTGCTCAGCGGGGCCGGCAATTTCGGGCATGACATGCAGCGGCCACGGATGACGCACGCGCGCGTGATCCGCTCGGGGGTCGCGCACGGGCGCATCATCAACATTGACATCGCCGAGGCGAAGGCACTGCCCGGCGTCGTCGACGTCGTGACCGCGCAAGATCTGCCGGATATGCCGCGTATCCCGGTGCGGATTCAAGTGCAAGAGGTCGACCTCGACGACTACCTCCAACCGGTGCTGGCGTTTGACGAAGTGCGCTATGTCGGAGAGCCGGTTGCCGTCGTACTAGCCGAAGATGCCTACGTCGCAGAGGATGCCGCCGAACTGGTCGTCGTAGAGATCGACGAGCTTCCCGTCACGCTCGACACCACGGCCGTGGACGACGGCGCCGACGTCACCATCGCGGCGGACTTCTCGATGGGATTCGGAGCGGTCGCCGACGCGTTCACCGCGGCGCACCATGTCACCGAGCTGACGTTCGATATCGGCCGGCACTCCGCCGTACCGATGGAACCGCGCACGCTTGTCGTCGATCCCGTCGCGCTGGACACCCTGGAGATCTTCGGCAGCACCAAGGTGCCGGTCTTCAACCGACGCGTACTCAGCGACATGCTCGAGCTCGACGAGCAGAAGATCCACATGCACGCAGTCGATGCCGGCGGCGGATTCGGCGTCCGCGGCGAGTTCTACCCTGAGGACTTTCTGATCCCGTGGCTCGCACGACGCGCAAAGCGTCCGGTCAGCTGGGCCGAGGACCGCGCCGAACACCTCGTCGCGGTCAACCACTCTCGCCAACAGCGCCACAAGCTCTCTGTCGCAATGGCCAAGGACGGCACGATCCTGGGGCTGAAGGCCGACGTCATCCACGACAACGGCGCCTATGCGCGCACGCACGGCATCATCGTCCCCGAGCTGACCATCGCGATGTTGCCTGGGCCGTACCGAATCCCGGCGTACGACGGCCATGTGCGGGTCGCGCTATCTAACAAGACACCATGCGGCACCTACCGTGCGCCGGGCCGATTCGAAGGTACGTCGAGCCGTGAGCAGCTATTCGACAAGGCGGCAGCAGAAGTCGGCATCGATCGGGTCGAATTCCGTCGCCGCAATCTGCTCACCGCGCACGAGATGCCCCACGAACGACCGATGAGCACACTCGGCACCGACGTGATTCTCGACGAGGGCGACTTTCTCGAGCTGTTCAACAAGACGCTCGACCGGGCGTCCGAGCTCGGCTGGCAGGACGAAGTACGCCGCGGCCGCAGCGAAGGGCGCGTGATGGGCCTAGGTATCGCTACGTTCCTTGAGAAGAGTGGCCTCGGACCCAACGACACGGCCGATGTGGAGATCACCCGCCGCGGCCGTGTCCGCGTCTACTCCGGAGGCACTTCGCTCGGTCAAGGCATCGAGACCGCGCTCGCGCAGGTCGCCGCCGACGTGCTTCCGGTTGGCATGGACCAGATCGACGTCATAAACGGCGACACCGCAGAGCAACCGTTTGGCACCGGTTCGTGGGCCAGCCGCTCGACCGTGGTTACCGGCAGCGCTGTCCACCAGGCATGCAAGAAGGTCGCGGCCCGCCTCATCGAGCTCGCCGGACGAATGCTCGGTCATACTCCGGATGAGCTCGTCATCAACGGTTCGACCGTGCAGAGTCGGCTGGATCCCAATCAGCGCAAGACATTTGCCGAGATTGTTGCCGCCAGCATGCCAGGATCGATTTACTTACACGAAGACGAGCCGTCCGGGATCCGAGTGCGTCATCGGTTCACCGTCGACCACATGACCTACCCGTACGGCACCCACGTCTGCCTAGTCGAGATTCACCCGGAAACCGGACAAGTGGAGGTACGCCGCTACCTCGTCGCTTACGAGATCGGCGTGGCGGTTAACCCGATGATGATCGAGGGGCAGTTGCGCGGCGGTATTGCGCAGGGCATCGGCGGTTCGCTCCTGGAGGAGTTCACGTACGACGAGGCCGGCCAGCCCCAGTCGACGACGTTCATGGACTACTTGATGCCGACGGCCTGCGAGATTCCGGACATGGAACTGTTGATCAGCGCGAACTTCCCCGCCTCGACCAACCCCCTCGGCGTACGCGGTGCGGGCGAAGGCGGGCTCACCGCGGCAGGCGGCTGTCTTGCCAGCGGCGTACGTGATGCCTTATGCAACGGCGATCCGGCAGCAGTCGATATCATCAAACTGCCGATCACTCCGGCGTACGTCGCCCGCTACCTCAATAGACACGCCAAGGACCGCCGATGATCTATACCTCGAAAGCCGACATGGTCACCGCGA
The DNA here is from genome assembly GCF_003003235.1 of Antricoccus suffuscus. Taxonomy (NCBI): domain Bacteria; kingdom Bacillati; phylum Actinomycetota; class Actinomycetes; order Geodermatophilales; family Antricoccaceae; genus Antricoccus; species Antricoccus suffuscus. Next base: position 17,286 of record NZ_PVUE01000012.1, on the reverse strand, counting down.
AGCTGCGCGAAATGATCATCTCGGGCGAGATCAGATCATCCGCGGCCCTTCGGCAACGGGATCTCGCTATCCAGTTCGGGGTCAGCCAGACGCCTGTGCGGGAGGCACTTCGACGACTCGAGTCCGAAGGAATCGTCGTCAACGACCCGCATAAGGGCTCCACCGTCGTGGAGGCCAGCGCCGGTCTGTGGAACGAGAACTTCGCGATTCGCGCGGCGCTCGAATCGCTCGCGGCCGAGCTTGCCTGCGAGTCGATCACCGATACGCAGATCGACGAGTTGGCCCGGATCGACAAGAAGATGCGGGAGCTCGGCGAGATCAACGACGAGTACCGGGACCTCAACCAACAGTTCCATTTCGGCATCTGCGGCGCTGCCCGCAGCCCGATGTTGATGTCATTCATCCGGTTGCTGTGGAACGCATTGGGCGACGGGCCGCACGTCGTACGCAGCCACCGCGAGTCCGCCAGACAGCACGCCAAGATCCTCAAAGCCCTGCGGGCCAGGGATAAAGACACGATCGGGAGCCTGCTGCGCGTGCACATCCTTGGCGCCGCAATCGACCAGGAATAGCTGACGCACCCGGCCACAGGTCTCGGTCAAGCAACATTCTCGCGTTTACCTGTTGCTCATTTGGTATATCACTTGGTATACCTGATGGGTGTGATCCCGCTAACGGCTCGACGTCGATGATCGGTCAGGACCCTGGAGGAAGCACCAAATGACGACGACTGCACCCACGCGCACCGGCGCCGAGATTGTTCAGAACCTCCCCTGGAGGTGGGGCGTCCAGGGGAAGATCTTCATCATCGGCGGTCTCGGCTTCATGTTCGACGCCTGGGACGTCATCCTCAACGCGTTCCTCTTCCCGCTGCTGAAGGCGGACTGGGGGCTCAGCGCGGCACAGCTCGGCTGGCTCGGCACGACCAACCTCATCGGCATGGCGATCGGCGCGATTCTGCTCGGCGGCATCGCCGACATCATCGGTCGCAAGAAGGTCTTCACCTACTCGCTGCTGATATTCGCGGCGCTATCGGTGCTCAGCGCCGGCTCACCCAACTACGAAGTGTTCATCGTTCTGCGCTTCCTGGCGGGCGTCGGGCTGGGCGGCTGCATCCCGGTTGACTACGCGATCGTCGGCGAGTTCACTCCGAGCAAGGTGCGTGGCCGGGCGCTGACCGCGATGGACGCGTGGTGGCCGATCGGCGCCACAATCTGCGGGCTCGTCGCGGCGTTCCTCGCCGCACAGGGTGTCAGCAACTGGCGTCTCCTGCTGCTGTTCATGGTCCTGCCGGCGCTGTTGGTCGTGTGGGTACGCCGTGGGATCCCCGAGTCGCCGATGTACCTGTTGCGGCGCGGCCGCGAGGCCGAAGCTCGTGAGATCATCGACAACCTCGTGCGTCGTACCGGTGCCGAGGCCCACGAATACGTCATGGGCGAGCCGGAGCCGGCAGCGCCGTTGTCGATCAAGAGCATCCTCAACCGCGTCGGGCACCTGTGGAAGTTCGACTGGAAGGTCACCTTCATCTCATGGGCGCTCTTCTCCTCGGTGCTGTTCGTCTACTACGGGGCGCTGATCTGGCTGCCGTCGATCTTGCGCGATACGAAGTACAGCGAGTACGTCGCGTTCATGGTCACCACCGGCGTCACTGCCGTGGGCATCATCGGCGTACTCGTGTCGGCGTACCTCGTCGACTGGTTTGGCCGCAAGAAGGTGATCTTCGGGTCGGCCGTCCTGACCACGCTCTCGATCATCTTGTTCGCGATCTTCATCGAGTCGCCCGGACCGGCGAAGTTCTGGATCCTGGCCTTCGGCATCGTGATCGAATTCTGCATACCGGCGATCTACTGCTATTGCTCCGAGCTCTACCCCACCGAGTTACGCGCCTCCGGGTTTGGCTGGGCCTCGAGCGCCAGCCGGATCGTCTCGGCGCTGGTGCCGGTGGCGTTCGGTAGCCTGCTCTTCCCGTTCTTCGGGTACGTCGGCACGTTTGCGATCGCCGGCGGCCTGCTCGTGATCGTGACGACCATCATGCTGTTCCTGACGCCCGAGACCAAGGGCCGGCTGATCCACTGACGGCACCCGATGGGCAGCGGGAGGTCATGCGATGTTGTCGGCATCCCAACCACATCGCATGACGTTGTGAGATGTTCGGTAGGCCGAAGCGGTACGGCGCGCGGACGATAGTCTGGACTCTTGAGTCCCGTCTATCTACAGCGGGACGATAAGACGCAACGCACCAACCCGCGAACCGTTTCTAGGAGACACCACGCCGATGGCCAAGATCATCTACACCCACACCGACGAAGCGCCGATGCTGGCGACCTACTCGTTCCTGCCCGTGATCGAGGCCTACGCCTCGACCGCCGGCGTCGAGGTCGAAACTCGGGACATCTCATTGGCCGGACGCATCATCGCCCAGTTCGGCGACCGGCTCCCAGCCGAGCAGCGCATCGAGGACGCACTCGCAGAACTCGGCGACCTGGCGAAGAAGCCGGAAGCCAACATCATCAAGCTCCCCAACATCAGCGCCTCGGTCCCCCAGCTGAAAGCCGCGATCAAGGAGCTCCAGAGCCAGGGATACGCACTTCCGGACTACCCGGAGTCGCCGGCCACCGACGAGGAGAAGGACGTCCGGGCCCGCTACGACAAGGTCAAGGGCAGCGCCGTCAACCCGGTGCTACGCGAGGGCAACTCCGACCGGCGGGCGCCTGCCTCCGTGAAGAACTACGCACGCACCCACCCGCACTCGATGGGCGCGTGGAGCGCTGACTCCAAGACCAACGTCGCCAGCATGGACAGCGACGACTTCCGCCACAACGAGAAGTCGGTCGTCATCTCGGCCGATGACTCGGTCAAGATCCAGTTCGTGGGCGAGGACGGCACCACGACCGTCCTCAAGGACTCGTTCCCGGTCCTGGCCGACGAGGTCGTCGACGGCACCGTAATGCGCGCCGCCGCGCTAGACAAGTTCCTTGAGGCACAGGTCGCCCGCGCGAAGGCCGACGGCGTACTGTTCTCGATCCACCTCAAAGCCACGATGATGAAGGTGTCCGACCCGATCATCTTCGGACATGTCGTCAAGGCGTTCCTGCCCGAGGTCTTCAGCCAGTACGGCGACGATCTGGCCGCGGCCGGTCTCTCCCCGAGCGACGGTCTGGGCTCGATCCTCGCCGGCCTCGACGCGCTTCCCAACGGTGCCGAGATCAAGGCCGCGATCGATAAAGGTATCGCCAACGGTCCGGCACTCGCGATGGTCGACTCCGACAAGGGCATCACCAACCTGCACGTGCCAAGCGACGTTATCGTCGATGCCTCGATGCCGGCCATGATCCGCACCTCCGGCCACATGTGGGGCCCGGACGGCGACGAGGCCGACACGCTGGCCGTGATCCCGGATAGCTCCTACGCCGGGGTCTACCAGACCGTCATAGACGATTGCCGCGCCAACGGCGCGTACGACCCGACCACCATGGGCTCGGTGTCCAACGTCGGCCTCATGGCGCAGGCGGCCGAGGAGTACGGCAGCCACGACAAGACCTTCGTGCTCGACGCCCGCGGCGTCGTACAGCTTGTCAACGGTTCCGGTGACGTGCTCATCGAGCACCAAGTCGAGCCCGGCGACATCTGGCGCGCCTGTCAGGCCAAGGACGTGCCGATTCGCGACTGGGTCAAGCTCGCCGTCACCCGCGCGCGCGCCTCGAACACCCCTGCGGTCTTCTGGCTGGACCCGACTCGCGAGCACGACACCAACCTGATCGCCAAGGTCAAGCAGTACCTGACCGAGCACGACACCGATGGGCTGCAGATCGAGATCATGTCCCCCGTTGAGGCGACCGCATTCTCGCTCGAGCGAATCCGCAAGGGCGAAGACACCATCTCGGTCACCGGTAACGTGCTGCGTGACTACAACACCGACCTGTTCCCGATCCTCGAGCTTGGCACGAGCGCCAAAATGCTCTCGATCGTGCCGCTGATCAACGGCGGCGGGTTGTTCGAGACCGGCGCCGGTGGCTCGGCGCCCAAGCACGTCCAGCAGCTGATGAAGGAAAACCATCTCCGCTGGGACAGCCTTGGTGAGTTCCTGGCGCTGGCTTCCAGCTTCGAGCACATGGCGACCACGACGAACAACGCCCGGGCGCAAATTCTCGCCGACACTCTGGACCGCGCCACCGGCACGTTCCTGGACGAGAACAAGTCCCCAAGCCGCAAGTCCGGCGAGATCGACAACCGTGGCAGCCACTACTACCTCGCGCTGTACTGGGCGCAGGAACTCGCGGCCCAGACCGAAGACGCGGACCTGGCCGCCGCGTTCACCGAAGTGGCGCAGGGCCTGGCGGGTAACGAAGAAGCGATCAACGCCGAGCTGCTCGGCGTACAGGGCTCGCCTGCCGATCTCGGCGGTTACTACCGCCCGGACGACGCCAAGGCCGAGGCCATCATGCGTCCGTCCGCGACGCTCAACAAGGTCCTCGCCAGCCTGACCGACTAGCTCGCGGTCGCCCTGGGCGATCCGGCGCGCTTCTGCACGGCGGCGCATTTGTAGCGATTAGCAGTAGTCAGCGTCGAGCTGTGATGCACAACGGCACAGATGTGGGCGGGGCGGCCGCGGCAGCTCACCCCAGCGATGCTGCCCGTGGTCAGCCCGCTTGAAAGGTGACCGTAAACGGACGTTCGGCACGTGCAAAACCAAAAGGCCCGGCTCCCCTTGCGGGGAGCCGGGCCTTTTTACTGACTGACTAGCGGTAGTCGCCGTAGTCGAACGTGTCCAGCGGGACCGCCTGGCCACTGCCCTGCCCGAAGACACTGTCGTCGTAGTAGGAGCCATCGTCGTACGAGGCCATCGAGTAGACCGCGGCGCGGGCTTCCTCGGTCGGCTCGATCTTGACGTTGCGGTAACGCGCGATACCGGTGCCGGCCGGGATGAGCTTGCCGATGATGACGTTTTCCTTCAGGCCGACGAGCGAGTCGCTCTTAGCCTGAATTGCCGCATCGGTGAGCACCCGAGTGGTCTCCTGGAACGACGCGGCCGACAGCCACGACTCGGTGGCAAGCGACGCCTTGGTGATGCCCATGAGCACCGGACGACCCGAGGCCGGCTCGCCGCCCTCTTGGACGACGCGACGGTTCTCCGCGATGAAGTGCGCGTTTTCCGGCAACGATCCCGGCAGGAACTCCGTGGAGCCGGACTCGATGACGGTGATGCGCTTGAGCATCTGGCGAACGATCACTTCGATGTGCTTGTCGTGGATCTGCACACCCTGGCTGCGGTAGACCTCCTGGACCTCACGGACGAGGTGCAGCTGCACCTCGCGCGGGCCCATGATGCGCAGCACTTCGTGCGGATCCACGGCGCCCTCGGTCATCTGCTGACCGATCTCGACGTGGTCGCCCTCGGCGACGCGCAACCGGATGCGCTTGGAGAGCTTCTCGTAGACGACCTCGTCGCTGCCGTCGTCCGGAATGATCGTGATCGAACGCAGTTTGTCCTGCTCCTCGATCCGAATCCGGCCGGCGGTCTCGGCGATGGGCGCCTTGCCTTTGGGAACGCGGGCTTCGAACAGCTCCACCACGCGCGGCAGACCGTGCGTGATGTCGTCGCCGGCGATGCCACCGGTGTGGAAGGTACGCATCGTCAGCTGCGTGCCAGGCTCACCGATGGACTGCGCGGCGATAATGCCGACGGCCTCACCGACGTCCACGGTCTTACCGGTGGCCAGCGACCGCCCGTAGCAGGCGGCACAGGTGCCGACAGCCGACTCGCAGGTCAGGACGCACCGCACCCGGACCTCAGTCAGGCCGGCCTCGATCAGCGTGTCGATCAGCGTGTCGCCGAGGTCATCGCCCTTGCTGGCGACAACCTTGCCCTTGCCGTCGACCGCATCTTCGGCCAGCTGGCGGGCGTACGACGAGGTCTCGGCATGCTCATCCTTGACCAGTACGCCGTTTTCCTCGGTCGCGATCGGCATAGCCACGCCACGCTCGGTGCCGCAGTCTTCCTCGCGGATGATGACATCCTGCGAAACGTCGACCAGGCGACGAGTCAGGTAGCCGGAGTCCGCCGTACGCAGCGCCGTATCGGCAAGACCCTTGCGGGCACCGTGCGTCGCGATGAAGAACTCGAGCACCGTCAGGCCTTCGCGGTACGACGCCTTGATCGGCCGCGGGATGATCTCGCCCTTCGGGTTGGCCACCAGGCCACGCATGCCGGCGATCTGACGCAGCTGCAGCATGTTGCCGCGGGCGCCAGAGTTGACCATCATGAAGACCGGATTCTCCTTGGTGAAGTTGGCCTCGGTCGCCTTGGCGACCTCTTCGGTTGCCTTCGTCCAGACCTCGATGAGCTCCTGGCGACGCTCGTCCGACGTGATCACGCCGCGCTGGTACTGCTTCTCGATCTTGACCGCGTCCGCCTCGTAACGAGACAGGATCTCGGGCTTGCTCGGCGGCGTGGAGACGTCGTCGATCGCGATCGTGACGCCCGCGCGAGTCGCCCAGTGGAAGCCCTTCTCCTTGAGGTCGTCAAGGGAAGCCGCGACCTGGACCTTCGGGTAGCGCTCCGCGAGATCGTTGACGATCGCGCCGAGCTCCTTCTTGGAGACCATGTAGTTGACGTAGCGGTAGTCCGCCGGCATCGTCTCGTTGAAGATCACCCGGCCCAGCGTCGTCTCCAGCAGCAATGGCTCACCGGGGACCCAGCCTTCGGGTGCTTCCCATTTCTCGTCCTTGCCGTTGTCGACCGTCGGCACGTCCTTCAGACGCATCCGGCACTTCGCGTTGAGCGCGAGCTTGCCGCGGTCGTAGGCCATGATGGCCTCGGCGTACGACGAGTAGACATCGCCCTCACCGGCGCCGCCTTCAACCACGTTGGTCAGGTGGTACAGGCCGATGATCATGTCCTGCGTCGGCGCCGTGATCGGACGGCCGGATGCAGGCGACAGGATGTTGTTGCTCGAGAGCATCAGGATCCGGGCCTCGGCCTGCGCCTCGGACGACAGTGGCAGGTGGACCGCCATCTGGTCACCGTCGAAGTCCGCGTTGAACGCGGTGCAGACGAGCGGGTGGATCTGGATGGCCTTGCCCTCGACCAGCTGCGGCTCGAACGCCTGGATACCCAACCGGTGCAGGGTAGGTGCGCGGTTAAGCATGACCGGGTGTTCGGAGATGACCTCTTCGAGGACGTCCCACACCTGCGGCCGGGCGCGCTCGACCATCCGCTTGGCGGACTTGATGTTTTGCGCGTGCTGCAGGTCGACCAGGCGCTTCATGACGAACGGCTTGAACAGCTCGAGCGCCATCAGCTTAGGCAGGCCGCACTGGTGCAGCTTGAGCTTCGGGCCGACGACGATGACCGAACGGCCGGAGTAGTCCACGCGCTTGCCGAGCAGGTTCTGACGGAACCGGCCCTGCTTGCCCTTGAGTAGATCGGACAGCGACTTCAGCGGACGGTTGCCCGGACCGGTGACCGGACGGCCGCGACGACCGTTGTCGAACAACGCGTCCACGGACTCCTGAAGCATGCGCTTCTCGTTGTTGATGATGATCTCGGGGGCCCCGAGGTCAAGCAACCGCTTCAGACGGTTGTTGCGGTTGATCACGCGGCGGTACAGGTCGTTGAGGTCGGACGTCGCGAAACGGCCACCGTCAAGCTGCACCATCGGGCGCAGCTCCGGCGGGACGACCGGCACGCAGTCCAGCACCATGCCCGCAGGCGAGTTCTTGGTGTTCTGGAAATGCGCGACAACCTTGAGCCGCTTGAGCGCGCGGATCTTCTTCTGACCCTTGCCGTCGCGAATGATCTCGCGCAGCTTCTCGGACTCCGCGGCGAGGTCGAAGTCGGCGAGCAGCTTCTGCAGCGCCGCGGCACCCATGCCGCCCTCGAAGTACTCCCCGAAGCGGTCGTGCAGCTCCCGGTAGAGCATCTCGTCAATGATCAGTTGACCAACGGCGAGCTTGCGGAAGGTGTCGATGACCTCGTCCAGACGGTCGATCTCGCGCTGTGCACGGTCCCGGATCTGGCGCATTTCGCGCTCGCCACCGTCGCGCACCTTGCGGCGTACGTCGGCCTTGGCGCCCTCGGCCTCGAGCTCGCCCAGGTCGGTCTCGAGCTTCTTGGCGCGAGTATCCACATCGGAGTCGCGCTTGTTTTCCAGCTGCTTCTTCTCAGCCGCGATCTCCGCGTCGATCGTCGACATGTCGCGATGACGAGCGTCCGAGTCGACCGTGGTGATCAGGTATGCCGCGAAGTAGATGATCTTTTCCAGATCCTTCGGAGCGATGTCGAGCAGGTAGCCCAGGCGGCTAGGAACGCCCTTGAAGTACCAGATGTGCGTCACAGGAGCGGCGAGCTCGATGTGACCCATGCGCTCGCGCCGTACCTTGGCGCGAGTGACCTCGACGCCGCAGCGTTCGCAGATGATGCCCTTGAAGCGGACACGCTTGTATTTGCCGCAGTAGCATTCCCAGTCGCGAGTAGGTCCGAAGATCTTCTCGCAGAACAGGCCGTCCTTTTCCGGACGCAGCGTGCGGTAGTTGATGGTTTCAGGCTTCTTCACTTCGCCGTACGACCAGGTGCGGATGTCCTGGGCCGTCGCGAGGCTGATGCGCAACTCATCGAAGACGTTTACGTCGAACACGTATGTCAGTCCCTCTTTTAGCAGGTATTAAGGCTGGTCTGGCGGCGTACCGAATGGCAGACCATCGTGGTACGCCGCCGTCAACATGACTAGCCGTCGAGATCGACGCTGCTCGGCTCGCGCCGAGAAAGATCGATTCCAAGCTCTTCAGCGGCGCGCGAAACTTCGTCGTCACTGTCACGTAGCTCAATTGCTTGACCATCCGAGGAGAGCACCTCGACGTTGAGGCACAGCGACTGAAGTTCCTTCAGCAGCACCTTGAACGACTCGGGGATACCGGGCTCGGGAATGTTCTCGCCCTTGACGATCGACTCGTAGACCTTGACGCGGCCGAAGATATCGTCGGACTTGATCGTGAGCAGCTCGCGCAACGCGTACGCCGCGCCGTACGCCTGCATCGCCCAGCACTCCATCTCACCGAAGCGCTGACCACCGAACTGCGCCTTACCACCGAGCGGCTGCTGGGTGATCATCGAGTACGGACCGGTCGAACGCGCGTGGATCTTGTCATCCACGAGGTGCGAGAGCTTGAGGATGTAGATGTAACCGACCGCGATCGGCGCCGGGAACGGTTCACCCGAACGACCATCGAACAGCCGCGCCTTGCCGGTCTCCTTGACCATCCGCTCACCATCGCGGTTAGGCGTCGTCGAGCCGAGCAGCCCGATGACTTCCTTCTCCGCCGCACCGTCGAAAATCGGCGTCGCGGTGTTGGTGTCCGGCTCGGACTCGCGGGCCTGCTCAGGCAGCTCGGCCGCCCAGTCGGGGGTGCCCTCGACCTTCCAGCCTTGCTTCGCGATCCAGCCAAGGTGCGTCTCGAGAACCTGTCCGACGTTCATGCGCGATGGCACGCCGAGCGGGTTGAGCACGATGTCGACCGGCGTACCGTCCGGCAGGAACGGCATATCTTCCTCAGGCAGAATCTTGGAGATAACGCCCTTGTTGCCGTGTCGACCGGCCAGCTTGTCACCGTCGGTGATCTTGCGCATCTGAGCGACGTACACCCGGATGAGCTCGTTGACGCCCGGGGCCAGCTCGTCGCCGTCTTCGCGCGAGAACACGCGTACGCCGATGACCTTGCCCGACTCGCCGTGCTTGACCTTGAGCGAGGTGTCGCGCACTTCGCGCGCCTTTTCACCGAAGATCGCGCGCAGCAGGCGCTCTTCCGGGGTCAGCTCGGTCTCGCCCTTAGGCGTGACCTTGCCGACGAGGATGTCGCCGGCGATAACCTCGGCGCCGATGCGGATGATCCCGCGTTCGTCGAGGTTGGCCAGTGCTTCTTCGGAGACATTGGGGATGTCGCGAGTGATTTCCTCGGCACCGAGCTTGGTGTCGCGGGCATCGACCTCGAACTCCTCGATGTGAATCGAAGAGAGCACGTCGTCACGCACGAGGCGTTGCGACAGGATGATCGCGTCCTCGTAGTTGTGTCCTTCCCATGGCATGAACGCCACGAGCAGGTTGCGACCGAGCGCGAGCTCACCCTTGTCGGTGCACGGACCGTCGGCGATGACCTGTCCCGCTTCGACCCGCTGGCCTTCCGAGACGAGCACCTTCTGGTTGATGCAGGTGCCCTGGTTGGAGCGAGTGAACTTGTGCAGCGCGAGCGTCTGACGAGTGCCGTCGTCCGCCATGATCGTGATGTAGTCGGCTGCCACGTCCTCGATCACACCGGACTTGGTCGTGGTGAGGACATCGCCGGCGTCGACGGCGGCACGAAGTTCCATGCCGGTGCCGACCAGCGGCGCCTCGCTACGCAACAGCGGGACGGACTGACGCTGCATGTTGGCGCCCATGAGCGCGCGGTTGGCGTCGTCGTGCTCGAGGAACGGGATCATCGCGGTGGCGACGGAGTTCATCTGGCGCGGCGAAACGTCCATGTAGTCGACGGCGTCCGGCTCGACCTCGACGGTCTCCCCGCCCTTGGTCCGCACAAGCACGCGTTCCTCGGAGAAGTGGCCCTTCTCGTCGAGGAGAGCGTTCGCCTGCGCGATGACATGGCGATCTTCTTCATCCGCAGTCAGGTAGTCGACCTTGTCGGTGACGACGCCCTTGGTGACCTTGCGGTACGGCGATTCGATGAACCCGAACGGGTTAACCCGCGCGAACGACGCGAGCGATCCGATCAGACCGATGTTAGGCCCTTCCGGAGTCTCGATCGGGCACATGCGGCCGTAGTGCGAGGGGTGCACGTCGCGCACTTCCATGCCTGCGCGTTCACGAGACAGACCGCCTGGGCCCAACGCCGACAGACGGCGCTTGTGGGTCAGACCCGCGAGCGGGTTGGTCTGGTCCATAAACTGCGAAAGCTGGCTGGTGCCGAAGAATTCCTTGATCGAGGCCACCACGGGGCGGATGTTGATCAGGGTCTGCGGAGTGATCGCCTCGACGTCCTGCGTCGTCATGCGTTCGCGAACCACGCGCTCCATGCGCGAGAGGCCGACCCGGATCTGGTTCTGGATCAGCTCGCCCACGGTGCGCAGCCGGCGGTTGCCGAAGTGGTCGATGTCGTCGACGTCGTAATCGTCGTCCCCAGCGTGCAGGTGAACGATGTATTCGATCGCGGCGACGATGTCCTCTTCGGTGAGAACGCTGTCGGTCGTCGGCAGGTCAAGCTCGAGCTTCTTGTTGATCTTGTAGCGACCGACCTTCGCGAGGTCGTAACGCTTGGGGTTGAAGAACAGGTTGGACAGCAGCGTCTTTGCCGAGTCGCGTGTCGGTGGCTCGCCCGGGCGCAGCTTGCGGTAGATGTCCAGCAGCGCCTCGTCCTCCGAAGCGATGTGGTCCTTTTCGAGCGTCGCGAGCATCGTCTCAGACCAGGAGAACCGTTCGCGGATCCGCTCTTCGGTCCAGCCGAGCGCCTTGAGCAGCACGGTGACCGGCTGGCGACGCTTGCGGTCGATACGTACGCCGACGGTGTCGCGCTTGTCTACATCAAACTCAAGCCACGCACCGCGGCTCGGGATGACCTTCGCGCCATAGACGTCTTTGTCGGTTGCCTTGTCGAGCGACCGGTCGAAGTAGACACCCGGCGAACGTACGAGCTGCGACACGACGACGCGCTCGGTGCCGTTGATGACGAACGTGCCGATCGGGGTCATGATCGGGAAGTCGCCCATGAACACCGTCTGGCTCTTGATTTCGCCGGTGGTGTTGTTCATGAACTCTGCGGTGACGAACAGCGGCGCGCTGTAGGTCATGTCCTTGTCTTTGCACTCGTCGAGCGAGGCTTTGACGTCCTCGAACCGAGGGTTGGAGAACGACAAAGACATGGAGTCGGAGAAGTCTTCAATCGGTGAGATCTCTCCGAGGATCTCGTCAAGACCGCTTCGTGCGGTTGGGTCATCGCTCGTCCGCGCCTGCCATGCCTCGTTGCCGACGAGCCAGTCAAAGCTGGACGTCTGAAGCGCAAGCAAGTCTGGTACCGCAAGGGGTTCGCGGATTTTCGCGAACGAGACGCGCTTAGGAGCCCCAGGAATGGGCTGGCCATTTGCGCCAATTGCGGAAGACGAGCGGACGGTGGTCGATTCGGGGCGGGAGCCTGCCAAGATGGGTCCTTCCGAGGACTTGCGTCTGCAATAGTGGGCCGCGCTGGTCCCTTTTGGCCCGATTCACGCCGGGAAATCTCATAGCAAGTAACCCGTGTCAAACGGGAGCCGAATAGGGAGGCAGCGCAAAGATGAAGTCTAGCCCTATTTAGGGCAGACTGTCCAGTCCCCTGCCGGGGGGGACGCCTGAGTCATGCAACACAGCGGCGAGGCCTCCAGGTGAACGGTGCCTGCGAGCCGATCCGTGCGGACAACTCGTGCATCTTGCTTCCACCGAGCCAACTGGCCTCGGTGAGGGTTGTTGGGTAGCAGCCTGCCCCGCCGCCGGGATTTCGTCAAGCGACTCGCCGTAGTCGTTACCTGGCTGGACCGATTCCGCAGCCGGACGACCGCAGGACCGGCGTGGCACGACGTACGACGACAGGGCGTCCCGGCCGAAGCCGGGACGCCCTGTGCGCGTTAAAGCGGTGAAGCGGTGCTACTTGACGGTGACCGTCGCGCCGGCAGCCTCGAGGGCTTCCTTGGCACTGTCAGCGGTCTCCTTGTTGGCCTTCTCAAGGACAGGCTTCGGCGCGCCGTCAACGAGATCCTTGGCTTCCTTGAGGCCGAGGCTGGTGAGGGTGCGCACCTCCTTGATGACCTGGATCTTCTTGTCGCCAGCCGACTCGAGGATGACGTCGAACTCGTCCTTCTCTTCCTCGGCAGGAGCAGCGGCAGCGCCGCCGCCGGCAGCGGCAACGGCGACCGGAGCAGCAGCGGTCACGTCGAACTTCTCTTCGAACGCCTTCACGAAGTCCGAGAGCTCGAGCAGGGTCATTTCTTCGAACTGCGCAAGCAGGTCTTCAGACGACAGTTTCGCCATGGTGGCTTTCCTTTCAGTTACGCCGCGTGGGCGTGGGTTCATGGGCGTCGCCGCAGCGACTGGTATTACCCGGGACTAGCTCTCGCTGGCCTCGGTGGATTCTTCGGTGCTCGGTACTTCGGCGGCCGGTGCGGGCGCATCCGCGGCGGCTTCGGCGGGAGCGGCCACATCGGCCGGCTTCTTTGCCTTGAGCGCCTCGGCGAGCCGAGCGAACTGCGAAAGCGGTGCGGCGAACGTGCCGACAGCCTTCGTCAGGTTGCCCTTCATCGCGCCTGCAAGCTTCGCCAACAGGACCTCACGCGGTTCGAGATCCGCGATCTGCTTAACTTCGTCGGCGGAAACGGCGCGGCCTTCGAAGACACCCGCCTTGATCTCCAGCAGCGGGTTGTCCTTCGCGAAATCACGAAGCCCCTTTGCGGCGACAGCGGCGTCGCCCTTGATGAACGCGATCGCGGTCGGGCCCTGCAGATGCTCGGTGAGCTCGTCCAGGCCAGCCTTCGCTACTGCGCGCCTCGTCAGCGTGTTCTTGACGACGGTGTACGTCGTCTCGGCACCCAGGACGCGGCGCAGAGCGTGCATCTCCGAGACCTTCAGGCCGCGGTAGTTGGTGAGCACCGCGGCTGAGGAATCTTCCAAGCTCTTGGCGATCTTGTCGACAGCGTCGACCTTCTCTTGGTTTGCCATGTTCCTCCTCTCTTGTACGTCGGGCTGGTGGTGAAAAGTGCCCGGAAAACAAGAGAACCCCGGCGCAGAGCGCACGGGGCAACATGAGCGAGACGCTGTGGTCTCGGCAATGCAGAACCGTCTCCCTGCGCGGGTCGCCCATGTTGGTGGGACCTTATTTCGGCGTACCGGAGCACGACGAAGACCAGCGGTCTTTGGTAGAACCTTGACTAGGTTACGGCACCCGCGCGCCACCGGCAACGCAATATCCGGCGACGTCCATCACTCGGTGGCGAGTTTCGCCCGCAACGCCGGCCATGCGGCCCCGAAGCCCGGATGCAGCGGCAATTGATCGACCTGCTCGAGCGGTACCCAGCGAAGCTCGATGCTCTCGGCGTCGCCGGCTACCGGTTCGAACGGCCGGGTCGCTCGGACTCCCACCGTCGTATAGGACCAGTAGCCCACGTCGTACGTCGAGGTGAACTGCACGCATACCGCGTCGGCCGGCACGCCGGCTTCTTCGTGCGCCTCGCGCAGTGCACCGTCTACGGCCTGCTCCCCCATGTGCAGTGCGCCACCCGGCAGACCCCAGGTGCCGCCGCGGTCGCTCCACTCGGCGCGATGCTGCAGCAGGATGCCCCGGCGCGGGTCGTGAACCATCAGCCCCGCGGCGCCGTACCGACCCCAGAACCGCCCCTGGGCTCCGCTCACCCACGCGTCTCCTGGATCGCGCGGACCGAAAGGTCGATGGTGGTCACGGCGGGGCGGATCGGTCGGGTCAGACATGCCTCACACGATCTCACGAGCGATGCAGTCTCACCGATCGCGGGGACTGGCCATCCGACATCGCACAGACGATGACGATGCACGACTCACTGCACCAGCTCGGCCGCGACGCGTTCACCTGAGCGGAGCGCGACTCCCCCGGTGACCGCGAAGGCCAACACCACCAGCAGGATGGCGCAGCCGAGCATCACTCCCCAAGCAGGGTGGGTGGCTGCCGCGAACCCGCGTGCCATCGAGCCGTCCAGCCGACCGTAGGCAATCGCCGGCAGCACCGCGACACCGAGCGAACCGCCGACCTGCCTGCTGGTCGACGCGATCGCCGCAGCCACACCGGCCTGGGCGCGCGGCATGCCGGACACCGCGGCATTGGTGATCGGCGCGTTCAACATTCCGAAACCGATGCCGAAGAAGAGGTAGGCAATGCCGAGATAGAGCAGGCTCGTGTGGTTCGAGAGGGACATCAGCAGGACGGCGCTCAACCCGATGCCGATGCCCGCGATCGTCATCGGCAGACGCGCTCCGCGATCCCCGACGACCCGGCCGGACACCGGACCGAACACCGCGACGGACAGGGCCATCGGCAACGTCATCAACCCGGCCTGCAACGCAGACAAGGCCCGCACCTCCTGCAAATACAACGTGTTCAGGAAGAGGAAGCCGGCCATAGCGCAGAATCCGACGATGGCCGCGAGCACCGCGCCGCTGAACGGAATGCTGCGGAAGAAGCGCGGGTCGAGCAGGGGCTGGTCTCGCCGTAGCTCCCAGCCGACGAGGGCGCCGGTCGCAACCACCGATGCCACGAAGCAACCGAGCACAGTGAACGACGTCCAGCCCAGCGACTCGCCTTCAATGATCGCGTAGGTCACGCTCCCCAGCATCACCACGACGAGCACCTGGGCGACCGGATCGGGGCGGCGTGCCAGTGCAGCCCGCGACTCGGGCACGAACAGCCCGGCGAGTATGACGGCCGCCGCGACCACCGGAACGTTCAACCAGAAGATTGCCCGCCATCCAATCCCCTCGACAAGCGCGCCACCTATGACGGGCCCGAGCGCCATACTCAGTCCGATCACTCCGCCCCACATGCCGATCGCCTGAGCACGCTCGCGTGGATCGCGAAATGTATTAGTGATGATGGACATTGCGATCGGGTTCAACATCGAGCCACCAATCGCCTGCAGGCCGCGCGCGCCGATCAGGAAGCCTGGGTCCACCGCAAGCGAACAGCAGATCGAGCCCACGCCGAAGACGACCAGGCCGACCTGGAAGACGCGCTTGCGACCGAGCCGGTCACCCATCGAGCCGGACAACATCAGCAGACTGGCCAGGATGAGCGTGTAGGCGTCGACGACCCATTGCAACTGCGAACCGCTGGCACCGAGCTCGCGGTTGATCGACGGCAGGGCAAGATTGACTCCAGTGGAGTCAATTCCGACGATGAACAGGCTCATACAACAGATTGCCAGCACCCCGAGCCGACGCCTACGGCTCAGCGCGGCATCATCCACGGTCGCTCGCCGCGCGCATCTTGTCGATCAGCCGCGTCAACTCTCGGCGTTCGGGCGCGGTCAATGACGCCACCGGCGCAGGCGCCACGTCAGTGACCCCACGCAAATTCTCCAGCACCTCGCGACCGCTGTCGGTGATGCGGACCAGCTTGCGTCGTCCATCAGCGGGATCAGTCGTGCGGCCGACATACCCGCGGGCGAGCAGATCGGCGACGATCCCCGACACTGCCGGGGCGTCGATGCCCATCAGGTCGGCGATCTCGCCCTGTGACCTCGGATCGTCCTCGACGCGTCGCAGTACGCGGTATCCGCTCCACGGCATCCCGTCGGTGCGGTCGTGCAGCAGGTCCCGGGACAACCATTTGTGGTCCATCACCAGAGCGTGCAGATTGAGCCAGACTGCAACAGGTGTGGTTTTAGTTATCGTCATACAACTATTTTAAGCACACAATGATTGGTTTTTACCAACTAATTACGTAAGGGCCATACAGCGTGGAGCATCGTTCGGGGTGGACATGACGCTCGCGATCTCATCAGTGGTCCCCAGGTCACCGACATGCGTCACATGGACGTGGTCGGTGATACGGCGTACGACGTACTGAGCGGTTTACGAAGTGGCGCTGCGCTGGTCGCCGGCGTACTCACCGGCGCCCACGACCGTGCGCGTCTCGTCGACGCCGGGGCCACCCACGTGCTGGGCAGCGTCGCCGACCTGGCCGAGCTTGTGCTCCAGCCGGCCAGTGCGCTGCGCCCATAGCTCGAACACCACCGAACAGAACGGCGGAATCGTTGACAGGCAGCCCATCATCACAACCGGGTAGGTCCACTTCAGCCGCTGCCATAACTGGAGTGTCAAGATGCCGAAAGCGACAAAGATCGCGCCGTGCACCGACCCGAAGATCGTCACGAGCACCGGCGTCGGGTCGGCGGCGAGGTATTTGAAGTACATACCCGTCAGCAGCAACGCCCACGACACGGCTTCGGCGAACGCCATGAACCGCCACCATTTCACCCAGGTGGAAGTAGGAACCGCTCGGCGAAGGTCGAAGGTGACAAATGGCTTGGCAGGCTTGGGCGGCTCGGCAGTCATGTCCCCAAGCATGCCCGAGGCTACGTCGTACCGCCGCTCGCGACGACGTGACGTTGGCCAACCCGCGCATCTCCCGACCGCACACAAATGTATGGTTCCGGAACCTGTCAACCTGTTTGGAGTCGTTCGTCGGTGATGGGGTGGTTGATTCCCACGCTCGCGAGTGGGGACTTCACCACTGGTGGATGGGTGA